>JAGHBF010000048.1 GCA_021161165.1 Candidatus Aminicenantota bacterium | reverse complement strand
GTATAATCCATGTTTCCTCCTTTGGTATTAAATCCAATACAATTTTAATATTCTACTTTTCCTCTGTCAAAATAAGTAATCCATAATTTTTAGTCGCATTGGATTGACACGGTAATTTTTAAAGGTTAAAATTAAGTGAACAAAATGAAGGAGGAAGATAAATGGGTGTTTCAATAGGTTCAGGAAGCATTAAATCGGACCCTAATGTGGTCCCCTTCTGTGATGTTCTGCTGGTCCTTTTAATTATATTTATGGTTCTTACCCCAACTGCCCAGCAGGGAATGGATGTCAAACTTCCTGAGGTTCAGAGCCAGAAGGAAGCGGAACAGAATCCTGTAAAATCAACTATCCCTATGCTGGTGGTGAAAAATGATCCTTCCAAGCCAGGAGGGCTTGATATAACCCTTAACAATCAACCCCTTACTTACAGCGAGCTTCTAGAAACTCTAAGAATGAAACTCTCTACAAGGGTGGATAGAAGAATTTTCTTGAGAGTTGGCCCAAAGGTCAAATACCAGACCGTGGTGGATATAATTGACAAAGCTAAAAGTGCAGGAGCAGAGGCGGTAGCTCTCGTTCCCATTCCAGCCGAATAAAACATTTATAGAGGGAAACGTGAAGTTTCTACTTTCCCTTTTATTTTCAATGTCATTATTAGTTCCAAGCTATAACCCCAAAGCAGAGGCGGTAAAAAAAATCTCCGAGATTAAAGGAAATTACAGAATAGTGGTTGTGTTCGGATATTGGTGTAAGGATTCCCAAAAGCATGTTCCTGAGTTCCTGAAGGTAATGTGGAAATCAGAAAATTCCAATATTAAGTACAAGCTGATTCCTATACCAAGAACAAGGAAACATCCTATAAGGGATAAATATAAAATAGAAAGAGTGCCTACTTTTATAGTCTACAAAGACGGGAAGGAAATAGGAAGGATAATAGAACATCCAAAGAAAACTATAGAAGAAGACCTTGTGGAGATATTCACTAAAGGCTTCGGGTCCTGAAGCCCTTTCCTACAACTTCGTATACATCGGTAATTATCACAAAAGAGCCAGGGTCTATATTCTTTATTTCCTGTCTGAGGATTGGAAATTCTTTCCTTGAGATTACAGTCATAATTACCTTCCTGGGTTTTCCTAAATAAAATGTTTCTCCATGAAGAAACGTTCCGCCCCTTCCCATCTCTTTAAGAATAAAATCTTTCACACTATTTTCTTTTTCCGTTATTATAAGAGCCAGCTTGGCATATGTCCAACCTTCCAGCACAAAATCTATTACTTTCGAGGAAAGAAACAGAGTTAAATACCCGATAAGTGGCGCTTCAAGCGAATGATAGGCAAACCCTGAAGTTGAAATTATGAAGAAGTCCACTATAAAAATGCCCACTCCGACACTTATTCCTGTCCATTTATTTATAACCATACCGATAACATCGGTCCCACCTGTGGAGGCTCTTCCTTTAAAAACAAGACCCAGACCAAGACCCAGAAGAATTCCCCCATATATAGAAGCAAGAAGAGAATTTTCCGTGGCACTTGGAAGTTTAAAAATTTCGTGCATGAAATCTATGGCAAAATTGAGAATCAACATTCCTCCTATCGTTCTTATCCCGTATTTACCGCCAAGGACCTTTACTCCTAGGTAGAGAATGGGTATATTGAGAAGAATAGAGGTAAGACCTACGGGGAATTTAAAAAAATAATTGAGAATTATGGCAATCCCGGAAACCCCGCCTGGCACAATATGATGGGGTATAAGAAAAAGTGAATAGGCCAGTCCCAAAACTATAGAACCTGAAAGGATGAAAAAAATATTTTTTATCTCACTTTTCAGATGCTTCCTCATTTTAAAAAGCATAAAAAAATGCCGGGAGACGGAATCGAACCGCCGACACGGGGATTTTCAGTCCCCTGCTCTACCGTCTGAGCTATCCCGGCCTTCAATTATTTTCCTAAAAAAGTGCTAAATTGTCAAGAGTAGATTATCCAGGAATGGGGACAGACCCCATAACTACACGAAAAATAAATATTTATTCTTCAAACAGCCATTTTTATAATGCACTTGAAATATAAACTTTAGAGCTTATCCTTGACTAACTCCCCCAGTTGAGTTTTTCCTTTAGCATCTGGTAATAACTTCTTCCGGAAGGACGTACAAGCTTAAGTCTTACATCCGCTTTTCTTATTTCCACATGTTCTCTTTCCATCATTTCTTCTCCTCTCTGGCCATCAAGAGTAAGATAAACTTCTTCCCCTGAAAGCAATTTAAGGGAGACCTTAGATTCTGAAGGAACAACTATGGGCCGTTGAGTAAGAGCATGTGGACAAATGGGGGTAAGCAAAATCGCAGACACAGAAGGGTTAACTACTGGTCCACCCGCTGCGAGGGAATATCCGGTAGAACCTGTGGGGGTAGAAACTATTATCCCATCTGCCCTTAATCTTGAGATTTCATGTCCATCAATACATATCCTCAAGGTTATTATTCTCGCAAGAGCGCTTTTGTTTATCACTGCATCATTCAAAACCAGGCTCTTCTTTGAACGGAATCTAACTTCTAGAAGCTCTCTCTCATCAGATATTGATTTTCCCTCCAGAAATTCTTCCAGAGCTTCTTCAAGTTCGTCTTTTTTTACTTCTGTCAGGAATCCGAGAAAACCAAGATTGACACCAATCAACGGAATACCAGCTTCTGCTGCCACATCTGCCACAGAAAGAAGCGTACCATCGCCACCTAAAACAATAAGAAAATTTACCTTAAAAGGAAGTTCCCTTCGCCTGAATACTTCATCGCTCACCTTCACTATATCGTTTATTCCCTCCTCTACTGCTATTTCTACGCCGTTTACTTTTAAAGCCTCAACTGTCCTTTTTATATATACCTCTATCCCCTCCGCATGTTGCTTTGCTACTATTCCTGCCTTCAAAGGAGCACCTCCAGGGTCTTTTCTAAATCAAGAGAGGAAGAGAATCTCCTGAAAAGGACAAAAACTTCCTGGTTCCCTTCCTTCCCCTTAATAGGCAAAGAAAAACTATGGGGATAATACCCCAAATCTTGGGCTTTTTTACAAAAATCCTCTACGACTTCAATTATAACACGCTTATCCCTTATAACCCCTCCTTTACCCACCTTATCCCTTCCAGCCTCAAACTGAGGCTTAACAAGCACAAGAACAGGAGTTTCAGAAGGTAGAAACAACGAAAGTGGTTCCAGTATTTTAAGGGCGGAAATGAAAGATACATCTATTACTACAAGGTCGGGAAGCTCAGGGAGGTGTTCTTTTTTTATATATCTTGCATTAAGTTTTATTGGGACCACATCCTCTCTTTTTGTTAGCTTGTAATGTAGCTGTCTTGGATCCACATCAACTGCATAAACTTTAACTGCTCCATGCAGAAGAAGACAATCGGTAAACCCACCGGTGGAAGCACCTATGTCAAGACAAATTTTTCCTGAAGGATTTATGCCAAAATCCTGTAAGGCTTTTTCAAGCTTTAGCCCTCCTCTGCTGACATATTTTATCCCCTCCTTGATAATTAATTCCTGATCTTCTTCGAGAAGCTGGGATGGTTTTTCCACCCTTCCATGAGGTAAGAACACCTTGCCGGCATTTATAAGTGATTTAGCTTTCTCTCTTGAAGGCACAAGGCCCTTCTCCACAAGAAGGATATCAGCCCGCTTTTTCCCCATGTTTAATAAAATCAAGAATAGTTTTTGAGATTCCTTCTGGGGTAAGGCCGTATTTTTCAAGCAGAATACTCCTTGCACCATGTGGCACCAGCGTAGAAGGAATACCTATCCTCTTAAAAGAAGGATAAATGCCTTTAGAGTCAAGAAGCTCCCTCACTGCTGAACCAAAGCCTCCATCGATTACTCCTTCTTCTATAGTTATAACTGCAGGATGTTTCTCAGCAAGCGAAACTATAAGGTCTTCATCAAGGGGTTTAATGAATCTCGCATTTACAATTGTTGCCTTTACCCCTTCTTTCTTCAGAATATCTGCAGCTTTAAGGGCGGGATAAACCATAGTTCCAACAGCGAAAATAACAATATCCTCCCCTTCCTGTAGCAACTCACTCTTTCCTATTTCAAGCTTCTTTATAGGCTCAAGGTCTACACCAACCACATAATCTCTGGGGTATCTCAGAGTGGAGGGTCCGGGATGGTAAATGGAAGTATAAAGCATGTGGCGAAGCTCGTTTTCATCTTTTGGTGCCATTATAATGAAATTCGGAAAAATTCTCAGGTAGGCTATATCAAAAATACCCTGATGGGTTGGACCATCTCCTCCCACAAGACCAGCCCTATCTATTCCTATAGTTACAGGAAGTTTCATTATGGCGAGGTCATGATAAAGCATATCAAAAGCTCTTTGAAGAAAAGTGGAATAAATTGCTACAACAGGAAGAATCCCCTGAGAGGCGAGGCCGGCAGCGAAAAGCACCGCATGCTGTTCTGCTATACCAACATCGAAAAACCTCTCGGGAAATCTTTTCGCAAATTCTATAAGACCCGTTCCCTCTGGCATTGCTGCAGTTATTGCAACAATCCTCTCATCTTTCTCTCCAATCTCTATTAGTGAATGAGCAAAAACCTGAGAATAGGAAGAAAGAGGTTTCTTTATAAATTTCCCCGTTTGAATGTCAAATTTCGGAGCTGAATGGAAAAGATTGGCCGCTTTCTCAGCAGGTCTATATCCCTTCCCTTTCTTCGTAACCACATGGAGTAAAACCGGATAGTCATATTTCTTTGCATCCTCAAAGCTCTTCACAAGAAACTTTATAGAATGTCCGCTTATAGGCCCTATGTATTTTATACCGAGCTGTTCAAATAAAAGCCCGGGAACAAAAATTTTCTTTAGCATACTTTCAATATCCCGGCCTACTTCCAGCATTTTCTTGCCGCCAGGTAGGTGATCCAAGATTCCAGCAACTATTTCCTTAAATTTCAGGTAAAACTGTCCTGAAATTATATAATTAAGGTATCCTGGAATAGCTCCCACATTGGGAGAAATACTCATTTTGTTATCGTTAAGGACTATGATAAGTCTTTTCTTAAGATAACCAATGTTATTAAGTGCCTCTAACGCTACCCCACCAGTAAGGGACCCATCACCAACTACTGCAACCACATGGAAATTTTCTCCTTTCAGATCCCTCGCTACTGCCATGCCAAGAGCTGCTGAAAGAGCAGTGGACGCATGTCCCGCTCCATATATATCGTAAGGACTTTCCTCTGGAGTAGTAAAACCGCTTATTCCTCCATATTGTCTTATAGTGTGAAATCTATCTCGCCTACCAGTAATTAGCTTGTGGGTATAAGTCTGGTGTCCTACATCCCATATAACTTTATCCTCTGGTATATTGAAACTCAAATGAAGAGCAAGGGTAAGTTCAACTGTCCCAAGATTTGAAGCAAGATGTCCGCCTGTTTTTGATACAACCTCTATTATTTTTCTTCTTACTTCCACTGCCAGGGAATTTAATTCTTCCCAGCTCAGCTTCTTAAGGTCATCTGGAGAATTTATGCGGAAAAGTATGCTTTCTTTATCGTTTCCTTTGCCAGCCACCTTAGTATTTCCCTCCCTTCAAATTCTTCTGAAAGCTCTACCGCTTTATTATAATGTATTTCAGCAATTTGTAAAGCTTTTTCTCTCCCAACTATTTTTGTTATATTGGGCTCCTGTCCGCAACTCTTCTCATCTATAATGTCGTCCACAACCTGAAACATGTGCCCTATTTCCCTTGCAACCTCTTTTCCTGTACCGATAAGATCGGTTCTTTCGGCGGAAATAAGTCCGAGCAAGAAAGATGCCTCTATAAGCTTAACTGTTTTCTTAAAATGCAAATTGATTATATCTTCAAGTGTTTCTGCTCCCTTTAAATCAAGAATTTGTCCCCCTGCAATGCCATTGATACCAGCTGCTTCAGAAAGAATTTTCACTGCAACTGTGCCCTCTTTCGCTGCACACCTGAATGATTCTGCCATAAGGGCATCTCCTATCATAACCGCTATCCCGGGGGTAAATTTAACATGGGTTGACGGTTTTCCCCTTCTTGTAGGGGAATTATCAACAAAAGGCAGATCATCGTGTACTAAAGAAGAAGTGTGTAACAGCTCCACTGCAAGAGCAAGGTTTAAAACTCTATTATCTTTACCGGGATAAGCTCCTGCATAAACAAGAATAGGCCTTATCCTTTTCCCTGATGGCAAAAGAGGATAAAGTAAGTATCTGTCATTAATTTCCTGTTTCAGATAATCCTCGAAATCCTTTAAGAATAATGAAATTTCTTCTTCAATCTTCATCTTCCTCTGTCCTGTGGCGAAATTCTTCGGTTCTGAAGCCTTTTTCTGTTTCCATCAGTTTCTCAACCTTCATTTCTATTTCGTCCAGTTTCTCTTTGAGAGCCTTTGCAAGTTTCATTCCTTCCTCATACAGTGAAATAGCATCTTCCAGAGGGACATTTCCTGCCTCGAGTTTCTCCACTATTTCCTCCAATCTTTTAAGGCCCTCTTCAAAGCTGAATTTTTCCATTTAAACCTCCTTACCTAAAAGAAGATTGACCCTCCTCAGGATAATTTCAGGCTGGGCAGGATCTTTCTTTATTTCTCTAAGTTCATTTACTCCTAATTCGTTTATTATTCTAAGTGCGAGAGGAACAGGAGAAGAGGGTGATAAAACTATTTTCAACTTAACCCTTGGGGACAGACCCCATTTAGTATTTTTATAAATAAAACTAAGAAAACCAGGGGGAAGGTCTTTTCTCTCAAGAAGATAAAGAACTGTCTCCTCTTTAAGATACGGGTTCCTCATAAAAGCCTTCAACACCTCTTCACTCTTTTCCCGTATGAAAATCCTGTGAGCTCGTGCAGGAGCCAATCTTGCAAGAGCAATTCTTAACCCCAGAGGATATTTTTCCATATTCTCCAGAATAATAAGTTCTGCCTTCTTTTTTACTGGAGGCTTTGCAGTAGGGCTTTTTAACACCTCCAGCAGTTCCATTGGCAGGAGGGACCCGACAAAATCCATTGCAAGATGGATGGGAGTTCTGGGATGAATGACCATCATCAGTTTAACCCTTCCTTTGTCCACAACCTCTCTTTTTGAAGAAATCTCTTCTATTACTCCGGGAGCAAGATTTCTTTTTCTCAAAAGCACAAGAGCATGCTCTGCTCTAAATTCCGGAGAGGATATAGCTTCAATCTGGTCCTCTGGAGAATTTGAATGAATTAGTGAAAAAATGTTCTTTACCATCCAAAATATATTATAACCAGAACCGCGAGACCCCACATAAAAAGATTTATCTGGAATGGAGTATCGTACAATATAATTTCCATCGGGTCATCTCCCAATCCTTTCATATGAGCCAGATACAGGTATCTCAATAAACCATAAAGCACAAATGGGCCTGTAAGGTAAAGGTTAGGACTGAATCTGCTTTTTATCTCCGGGGAAAGAGTATAAAGCATGTATGAAATGACAGTTGATGCCGCAATTATAGAAATTAAATGGTCAATAAAAGGGAGATTATATTCCCTCAAAATCTCCCGGTGAGAGAAAGCTCCTTCCTTTAATTTGAACAGCTCCTGGCGTCTCTTTACAGTGGCCAGAAACAGAGCAAGTAGAAAGGTAACTGTAAGCATCCAGGGAGAAAGGTAGATATCTGAAGCAAAACCGCCAGCCGCTTCCCTTAAGTCAAATCCTAATGCAACGAAGAACACATCCAGTATCGGAACTTTTTTGAGGTAACAAGAATAAAGAAAGTTAAGAACAAAATAGGTCAGCAATATAATAAAAACTCCCTTTCTCCACAAAAGAGCAAACAAAAGAACCGCTACGCCAAGAATTACTGCAAACAATAAAGCTGGAACAGCAGGGAGCTCTCCGGAAGCAATCGGCCTTTTTTTCTTTACCGGGTGTTGCCGGTCAGCTTCACGGTCAAAATAATCGTTGATGATATAAACCGATGAAGAAAGGAGGGAAAAAAGAAAAAAAGTAAGAACGCCCTCTTTAAAAACAGTTGGATAAAAAATTTCCTTTGAAAAAACAGCAGGAGCAAATACAAATATATTTTTCATCCACTGATGCGGACGCATCGCCTTAATAAAGAGCAGGAACTTTCTCATAGTTATCTACCCGGCAAAGTCAAGGAACCCAGCATCTTTTAGTATTTCAAAAAATTTTCTCCTTGGATCTTCTGCCATCAAAATTTCCCTTCCTACCACTATAAAATCTGCACCACTCTGAAAAGCCTCATAAGGAGTTGCAACTCTTTTCTGGTCGTCTGCAGGCGATGTAAGTCTTATTCCAGGGACAACTTTTAGAAGCTTTACATCATGTAAAAAAAGAAGCTCCTTTGTAGAACAGACAAGGCCATCTGCTCCAGCCTTTTCAAGAAGAGTTGCGAGTCTTTTCACGGTATCTTTTATTCCCCCTGAAAAACCCATTTCTCTAACTTCTGAATCGGAGAGACTTGTAAGAAGAGTTACCCCGAGCAATATTGTATCCATGCTTATCTCATCCCTTATCTGCTTTGCTCTTTTTATTGTTTCTATTCCTGAAATGGCATGAAGGGTAGTCATATAGGGTTTAAATCTCAAAATCCTTCTAAGAGCAGCTTCAACCGTTGAAGGAATATCTCCCAGCTTGAGATCAAGGAAAACTTTTTTCCCTGCTCTGTCCATAAAATCAAAAATCTTAAACCCCTCGTTAGCAAAAAGCCTCCATCCTACTTTGTATATTAAAGCTTCCGGGAAAATGTACCTTTTCGCCTCATCAAGGCTGTCCACATCAAGTGCGATTATTACTCTTCTATACAATTTCAAACCTCCCTGTTATTTCTTTAAAACTATTATATCCTTCCTGCTCTAATAAACTAGCAGCTTCTTCAAGAATTCGAAGGGCAGCTGCTGGTTCTCGCAGGGTTGCAGAACCAACCTGAATAGCTTTGGCCCCCACCAGAAGGAATTCCAAAAGGTCCTCTCCTTTCGTTATCCCCCCTATTCCTATCACATCTATTTCTACAGATGAGGCCACCATGTAAACTGCCCTCAAAGCAAGGGGTTTTATGGCAGGGCCTGAAACTCCGCCAAATAGAGTGGAAAGTCTTGAACGGCGGGTGCGAAAGTCAACAGCCATTCCCAGATAAGTATTAACAAGGGAAACAGCGTCCGCTCCTGCTTCCTTGCAAGCGGAAGCCACCTCAACAATAGAAGAAGTGTTGGGGGAAAGTTTTGCAATAAGTGGTTTGTGAGTTGCTCTCCTGGCTTCTTTTACTATACTATAGCTCCACTTCGGCCAAAGGGCAGGGCAATTCCCTCCTTCCCTGACATTGGGACAAGAAAGGTTCAGTTCTATCCCCGCTATTTCTTCGAACTCCGAGAAAAATTCTGTTACCTTTATGTAATCCTCATCCTCCTCCCCGCAGGCATTTATAAAAATCGCTGTATCGTATTTCTCTAAAACAGGAAGGCACTCCTCTGCGAACCTTTCCATCCCTATCCCCTGAAGGCCTATTGAATTCAACAATCCACATGGTGTCTCCCATATTCTTGGAGGAGGATTTCCCTCGCGGGGATAGGGATATAGGCCTTTAACTACAATCCCCCCCAGCATGTTAAGGTCTATGAAAGGAGAAAGCTCCACGCCGTAACCGGCAGTCCCTGATGCCAGAATCACTGGATTTTTAAGGGAAAGACCTGCCACATTCACCGTCATATCCATATTATTTCCTCCCCTTTAAAAACAGGTCCTTCCACGCATGAACGAACGTATTTCTCCTTTCCATTTTTCCTTACTTTTACCACACAACTATAACACACACCAAAGCCACAACCCATTCTTGTTTCCATTGAAAAGAGAGCCTTGCCTTTGTAAAGCCGGGAAAATTTCTTCATCATCTGATAGGGACCTGCTACATAAGCCATTTCAAATTCTCCTGATGGAATATGTTGGGTCAAAAGACCTTTTTTACCGAGACTTCCGTCCTCTGTAACAAATATAACCTCTCCTTTACCTATCATAAATTCTTCAACCTGCTTTTTCAGGATTTCCTTCTCTGTTTTTGCCCCATAAAGTAAAACAAATTTTGACAGCTTTTTCGCAAGGTAAAGTATTGGAGCAATTCCCGTACCCCCTGCTATAAGCAGAGAATTTTCCTTTATCGGGTCAAAACCCTTCCCCAGCGGAGAAATTAAAGAAACGTTATCACCGGGTTTCAAGGTGGAAAGGATGGTAGTGCCTCTTCCCACGACTTTGTAAATAAATTTCGCCCATCCTTCTCCCTGGTCTGCTATCCCGAAAGGTCTTCTGAGAAAAGGGTCAAAGGAAGAAGAAGGACTTAGCATTGCGAACTGTCCCGGAACTGAGGGGGGAAAATCCCCTTTTATTTCCAAAAGGTAATACTGTGGTGCTATCTCAATATTTTTCTCTACAATCCCCTTTATTTCTTTCATTTAGATATGTTCACAGTTACCGGTTGAGGTAGATTAACAATAATCTCCTGCTGAGAAACATCTCTCATGGAAGCAGAGACTACGCTAATACCTGCGGATTCTTCTCCCCTTACCTGAAACTTGATTGTTGCAATCTCTCCTGAACTGAAGGTTTTTCCTCCCTTTAAAGTGAATGCTAAAAGCAATCTATTGCCGTTTACTGTTTTCATAAAGGATTCTGATCCAAGAAATCCACCCGGTATCACATCCTTTACTTCAAGACCCGGGGAAAACTCCAGAACAATTTCTCCTGAGACTACCTCTGTTCCATTATAAGACAGGGCAACTGAAAAATATGAACCCTTTTTCGTGAAAATTCGTTTCGGGAAGATATTTATTCTTGAGCCGCGTGAAGGTCTAACTGCTCTTTTTACGCCTCCTACCTCACTTTCAGGAGTTTCCTGGGGTTGTTCAGTTTTCAATTTTAAGCCTTTGCCTTCTGCAGAAAATATGGGCTTTTGTTCCTCCACCGTTGGCTCTGTGTAATTTATGATATATGGCGTCAGGGCAATAATCACATCACTCTGTTCTTTCTTCCTGCTAAAATTAGAAAAAAGCCATCCCAAACCTGGAATCTGGCTGAAAAATGGAGGAGATTTTGTGGTTTGCGACTCCTCGTTTCTCAGAAGTCCTGCAATAACAACCGTTTCTCCTCCCTTTACCCTGACAGCCATTTCAACCTGACGATTTCCAAGAATCGGGAGTTTATTATAACCTTCTCCTGCTATGGAAGACACTTCTATTTTGAGATTAAGGGTTACCTCATCCTTGCTGTTAATTCTGGGTTCCATTTCCATAATAATTCCGACATCCTGGTACTGAAATGAAGTAACAGGCTGGATACTAAGACCTCCGGCAGCAATGGGAGAAAAAGTGGTCTGGGGGATTGGAACTCTGTTTCCGATTTTCAGGCTAACCTTCTCCCCATCAAGACCTCTGAGAAGAGGCTTTGCCATGACTCTGGACTCTGTGCTACTCTCAAGAAACTGTATATACGCAGAGGGAAGAACAATGGCTATATCATTGGCAGTTAGATTCCTTAGAGTATTGAGGGTTATATTCGCAGAAGATGACCCACCTTCGCCTTCGGAAGTACTTCCCCCGCTTACAGAGACAGCTCCTCCAACAGAGTAATTACTCAGGTCAAGCCCCATCTGAGCAAGTTTACTCCTGTTAACCTCAAGAATTTCTGCTTGAATAATGACTTCTCCCTTTGGCCTATCAAGTCGGTTAATAAGTTTTTCAACATATTCAATTTGCTCATCCGTTCCCTTAACTATTACCGCATTTAAAAATTCATCATAGGATATCTGCATTGTTCTGGTTCTTCCCACAAGGATCATTCCCAGAGCAAGTCTCATGGTCTTCACATTGGAATATCTCAGGTAAAAGATTTTCACCTTTTTGGCTATGTATTGTTCTCTTTTCTTGGGGGTATCAGGAATGATGAGATAATTTTTATCGTCTATTTTGTAATAAAAGTTTTGGGTTGAGGCACACAAAAGTCTAAGAGCATCTTCAAAGTCAACATTTTCCATTGAAATTGAGTAATTTATATCACGGAATGATTCATCAAAAATAAAATTAACTCCAGCATACTTACCGAGAGCTTTAAAAATTGTTTTGAGTTTCGTCCTGGTGAAATTCAACGAGACCTTAGCTTTAGGACCACGATAAGCAGGCACCCTTCTTTCAGCAACCTTCCTCCCGCTGAGCTGTTCGATCCTTCTTATGACCGCTTCATTGCTGGGCTGATAGGAAAGGGATTTACGGTAAAATTTAAGAGCCGTGTTTTTATCTCCCTTTCCGAGGGCCTCTTCTCCTTTCATCCAGTAATGAATTGCAGCTGCCAGTTTTGCTCTGTAAAGGCCTGCTTTATATTCAGGGTTTGTTGGGTCAGACTGTAAAGCCCTTTTGTATGATTCAACAGCCTGTTCAAACTTCCCATTCATTAAATATATCTCACCCTGCCTCGCATAAGGGGATATCGTTGCACAAGCCGAAAAAATAAAAATTATCCCGATTAAAACAAGGACTTTTTTCATCATCCCTCCTTCAATTTTACAGTTATATCCTTATTTGTATTCATATCCCTGAGAATAACCCTGTCTGGAAAAATGCGCTGAACCCTGTACCTTTTACTGAATATTTCTCCCTCCCTCACTGTGTAAACTTCCCCGTTGAGGCTTATAACCGCAACCACACCTCTCTGGCCCTTAGCATTTCCGTAATATTCAATTACGTCTGTCTTTTCAACAGCAGGTGAAGTAACAATAGATGAAGGTCTCGGAATATTTCTGCTGGACCTCTGGGAAGCCACATAAAAAATATCTCGAACCGGTTTTATATATCTTTTGCTTTGAACAAGATCAACCTTTAACTGAACTGCCATTAAAATAAGCGGCAGGATAAATGCTTTAAGTTTCATTGAAATAAGCCTCCAGATTCATGGTTGCAGAAATTTTGCCTCCTTTTTCCCTTTGAATTGATACATTTTTGATAATAAGCAGTTTTTCTGAGTTTTCAATATAAAAAATAAATTTTCTCAGTTTCTGATATGTGGTTATCACTTTTGGTATGGAAATCTGTATTATGTAAATTCTTCCTACAGAGGATGAAGGTCTTGAAAAATTTAAACCTGTAAAGGAAATTCCCGACCTGGACAATGCCTGATTCAATATGCTTCTTACTTCTACAAATCCCTGATCTCCATGAAAAAGGTTTGTTGCTGTAAAACGCTGAAGCTTTTTCGATTCTACTTCAAGTATTGCTTCTTCCTTCTTCATATTTTTGAGTCGGGGTTCTAATAATGCTTTTTTCTCAAGCAGCTTCCTCATACTTGAAGAAACCCTTCTGTGTTTGGTGATTGCCGGGAGAAACAAAACAACAAGAAGAAGAACATCTATAATGAGCAGAATGGTTAATTTCTTCTTCATTTTCCCCCCTTAAGATCCCATGCTATATTGGCAACTCTTCTTCCGCCCTTCATCTCTTCTCTTGTAAGATATACCTGATATTTTCCTCCCTGAGAAAGTTCTTCAACGAACTTCTTTATTGCTGAAGAGCTGGAGAAAACCCCTGTTAAAACTACTTTACCCCTTGAAGAAATCGTTATTCTGGTAATATAGCTTTTTGATGGGAGGGCTTTTTCCAGCAGATAAAAAGCTTCTGTATAATTAAACGCCTTCCTCTCCAGACCAGAATTAAGAAATTCTATTTCAGGCACTATTTTTGCTTTCATTAATTTTAATCCCTTTTCCTGTTTTTTTACTTTAACCTCAAGCTGGGACACTTCAACACTAAGCCCGGACAACTTCCTTTCCTGAGATTTTGCCTTTGTGTAAAAAAACAATGAACCCACAATGAAAAAGAACAGGAAAAATAAAAGAGCAAAATAAAAAATTCTATCCCGGTATTTTTTGAGCGAAAACCTATGCTTCTCTAAAAAATCCAGTTCAATTCTTCTCACAATAGTTCTCCATTTATTATGAGCTCAATGCAATCTTCATCAATTATTTCTCCCTTAAAATCATACGGAGCTACACCGCAACCATAAGTTTGAGGCTCTCCTCCCAGAAATTTTGTTACCAGAGAAAGTTCCTCTTCAAACTCATATCTTGTATGTGGTTCTCTTAATGCCCTATAAATGACCGGATATCCATCTTTAATCCCCAGAAAAACTATTCTTTTTTCAAAGAAAATAACAAAGATGAAAAAGTCATACCCATATTTTGAAAGGAAAAAGTTAAGGGCTGAAACTACCGCTGGTTTTACAGATGAAACTTTCAATCTCAAGTTTCTGAAAGGTTTTAAGTAGGAATCAATATTCTCTCTGGAAGCAACCGCAACCAAGATTTTACCCTCTGATAAAGGTTGCTCTGCTACAAGTATCTCCCCCTTGCTCTGGAACCTTTTTTTCATATAAAAAAGAACCATCTGTTTCCTTTCAATAGGGTCTGCAGGTAAGTCCGCAAGTTCCAAAAAAGTAAGAAAGTAAGCTCCATCAGGCAATACCAATGTTATTCTACCCTCGGACATGCCATTATTTTTTAGAGTTTTAATAGCCTCATCATATGCCGGAGACAGAATATTCCGAGAAAAGGGTTCAGGCTTAATTGTATCAGGAGCTAATGGAATTTCCTTTCTTAATATATTTCTTCCTCTTCTTGTTGCAGCAACCACCCTGTCTTGACACGGAATTATGACAGTTGTTTTTCTTTTAAAAAAACTTTTAACCATTATTTCTCCAGACTTGCAAAACTGACTTTATTAAGCTCCTCAAGGGAGGTAATTCCCTCCAGAACTCTTTTCATTCCCTTTTCCCTGATAAATTTCATGCCCTGCTTTCTCGCTTCATTTTTAATAAGCCTTGCTGGTTTTCTATCAACAATCATCTCCTTTATGCTATCTGAAAGCTCCAGAAACTCCCCGATTGCCATCCTTCCTCTATATCCGGTATGATTGCAGAATTCGCAGCCACCTGGCTTATAAAATGTATGCTTCGAATAGACCTTCGGGTCAAGACCATTATCTTCAAGGACTTCAGGTGAGTATTTTGTTTCCACCTTACAATTTTCGCAGAGCTTTCGAACAAGTCTCTGGGCAAGAACTGCATTGAGCGCTGATACAAGACTGTGAAGGTCTATTCCCATATGGACGAATCTGCTTATAACATCAAATACGTTGTTGGCATGAACCGTTGTCATCACAAGATGTCCTGTAAGAGCGGCCTGCACTGCTATTTCTGCTGTTTCAGGGTCCCTTATTTCTCCCACCATTATCCTGTCAGGGTCGTGTCTTAAAATTGAACGGAGCCCTCTTGCAAAAGTAAGGCCTTTTTTCTCATTCACAGGAATCTGCAATACCCCAGGAACCGTGTATTCAACGGGATCTTCAATGGTGATTATCTTTTCCTCCTCAGTTACTATCTCATTGAGGGCAGCATAAAGTGTCGTGGTTTTCCCCGAACCCGTAGGTCCGGTTACCAAAAACATTCCGTATGGTAATCTTATATGTTTCCTGATTTTCTTTACTATATCCTCATCAAAACCCAACTTGTCCAGAGTTAACTCCTTAAATGAAGCAGCAAGATGTTCCTTATCAAGGATCCTTATAACACATTCTTCCCCATGACTTCCCGGAAGGATTGAAACCCTGAAATCTATCTTTTTCCCTTTTATTCTCAGTTGAAACCTGCCATCCTGAGGAATTCTCTTTTCCGCAATGTCAAGGTCAGCCATAACCTTTATTCTGGAAATTATACCTGAGTGGAATTTCTTATGAATAGGTTCCATGGCTGGATATAAGACCCCATCTATCCTGTATTTGACCTTTACATTTTTATCTGTAGCTTCTATATGTATGTCCGATGCTCCCCTATGCACGGCGCTGAAAACAATAGAATTAACAAGTTTTACTATAGATGACTCCTGAAGAGTGAGGGTCTCAACCGAAACTTCCTCCTCACTAACCTCCATAAGTTCATCTCCTGCAAATTCCTCAGAAGCCTCCTCAAGGACCCCCTTAACAAGGTCAATTCTTCTTATCTCTTCATCAAATTCTTCCTCTGAAATTTTCAAAGGAAGAATTTTTGCACCTATAAATGTTTCTATTTCTTCCCGGAATAAAGGATTCTCCGGATCAACCATCGCTACTTCAAGTCTTCCATTTTTCCAGTCAACTGGGAAGAACTTTATCCTATAAATCATTTCCGGTGGAAAAGTTCTTGCCAGGTCAGCGTTTATTTTCACCTTATCCCCCTTGCAAGCTGGAAAATAGGAAGATATACAGACAAAAGCATAATACCCACTATAATGCCAAGCAATAAAATTGTAAGTGGCTCAAGAATCGAGAGCCACCTTTTTATTTTAAACTCGAATTCCCTTTCAATAAAATCTGCTGCCTGAATAAGAAGACTTTCCAGTTGCCCGGAGTTTTCTCCTACCCTTACCATTTCTATCCCCATATCAGGAAATAAGCCCAGCGATTCCAGTGTATCCGTCAGGTTTTCCCCTTCTTTTATTTTTTCAGAAACAATGGAAAGCTTTTCCCTTATGTAACCGTTGGGAGACGCAGAGGCTGCAACCATAGTGGAATTCGCTATGGGTATTCCCCCTCCCAATAGAAAGGAGAGAGTTCTGAAATAAATAGATGCGGATATAAGAATTATTCCCTCCCCCAGAACAGGGAGAGAAAGTTTGAATTTCTCAAGTGCAAAATATAGACCTTTAAGCTTGCTCGCATTTTTATACCCCAGATAGAGCAGAAACAGTAAAATCAAAATATATATCCAGTACTTCTTCATAAAAGCCGAGATGGAAAGAATTATGGTGGTAATCCATGGAAGGGAGAGATTTGCTCCCTGATAAAAATTAGCAAACCTCGGAATAACAAAAGTTGTAAGAAGGAAAACAAGAAAAAGAGAAACGCTTATAACCACTGCAGGGTAAATAAGGGCTGATTTTACACGAGAAGATATGCTATCCATAAATATAGCATAATCAAGATATTTCTGAAGTGTATATTCTATCTTTCCGCTTCTCTCACCTGCGGCAAGTGAAGTTACAAAAAGCACTCCGAGGTCCTCTGAATAGGGTTTAAATGCAACGGAAAGATCAGCTCCATCTAAAATTCTTTCCTTTGCAGCTGCTAAAATCTCCATTAATCTCGGATTTCTGGCTTTTCTCATTATTAATTCCAGGGACTTTATAAATGGCATCCCGGCTTTCGTAAGAGCCAGAAACTCCTGAGTAAAAATGATTCTATCCTTCCACGAAATTTTCGGTCTTGAAAATCTTATCTCCCCTCTTTTTTTCCTTATGCGAAGGACAGCGAATCCTTTTTTCTCGTAGAGCTTTCTTACTTCTTCCTCATCCTTTGCCCAGCATTCCTCCTGCCAAACTCTTGCTTCTGAAGCGACTTTTACAATAAATCTGGGCATTAAGCTTCTTCTGTTCCCCCAAGTTCTGCTATTACAGATACCTCTATTTTTACATCTTTGGGTAGCCTTGCAGCTTGAAAAACTACCCTTGCTGGAGGAATTTCTCCAAAGTATTTTGCATAAATATTATTCATCCTTTGATACTCATTCAAATTTGCCATCATAACAGTTACCATAACTACCCTGTTTAACCCGGAACCTGCATCCTCAAGAATTGCCTTTATGTTTTCAAAAACCCTTTCTGCCTGCTGTTCTATGGAAAATCCACAAATATTCCCTGTTGCGGGGTCAATTGGTATCTGCCCTGAAACGAAAATAAGGTTTCCAGATATTACTGCCTGAGAATAAGGTCCTATTGGTTTTGGCCCCCTTTCTGAATTAAAAATTTTCATCTTATCCTCCATATTTTTCTATAAATTCCCCGAAAAGTTCCACATCTTTTTTACTTCCAATTACAAGAGGAGTTCTGTGGTGAAGATTCTCCGGAATTATATCCAATATTCTTCTTTTACCATCTGTGGCAGCCCCTCCGGCCTGTTCCACGATAAACGCAAGGGGAGCGGCTTCATAAAGAAGACGGAGCTTACCTTTTGGATGTTTGGCATCAGCTGGATAAAAGAAAATTCCTCCTTTGAGAAGATTCCTGTGGAAATCGGAAACTAAGGAACCTATATATCTTGCAGAATACGGTCTCCCTGTGGTTTTATCTTCTTCTTTTAGATATTCAACAAATTTTCTTATTGCCTCGTTCCACCTATTAAAATAACCTTCGTTAGCGCTGTATATTTTTCCCTTTTCGGGGATTCTTATGTCATGGTGAGAAAGGATGAATTCCCCTACCGAAGGATCAAGGGTAAACCCATGAACACCCTGTCCTGTTGAGTAAACGAGCATAGCAGATGATCCATAAATTACGTAACCTGCTGCCACCATCTCTGAGCCCGGCTGAAGAAAGTCCTCTTCAGTAGCATCACCATCCCCATCCTTTTTCTTCCATATTCCGAATATTGTTCCCACACTGACATTCACATCTATGTTGGATGAACCATCCAGTGGGTCAAATGCGAAAAGATACTTTCCCTTGGGAACATCCTCTGGCATCTTAATTACAGATGCTGTCTCTTCTGAAGCCATCCCCGCTAGATACCCGCCCCTGCTTAATACTCCTACAAAAGTTTTCAGGGCAAATTCATCCAGCTTCTGGACTTCCTCACCGAATACATTTATTGTGCCTGTAGCCCCAAGAATTTCTGCTATTCCTGCCCTGTTTACCTCTCTGTATACGATTTTTGAGGCTGTAGAAATATCACTAAAAAGGCTCGAAAATTCTCCAGTAGCCTCGGGGTATTTCCTTTGTTCTTCAATAATAAATCTTGACAAAGTAATATATTCAGGCATTCTTCACCTCCCTAGTTCTTATAACTTAATTATATATTTAAGGGATTAAGTTTTCAAAAGCCTTGAATTATTGGCGCAATCTGCTTCAGAGAATAACCGCGGGAGGCAATAAAATCTTCCAGCAAAGAAAAGTACTCGGATACTTGATTTCTATCGAGAACAGCTCCAACAACTTCTTTCTTCCCACCTGCAAAAAATCCCCTCTCTTTTGCAAGCTTAACCAGTGGACTAAGGTCAAAAAGCCCTGTGCGAAGATAAAAATTATATGCCTCGCCCTGAAGCCCTATTACAATATTGAGTTTATCCGGAAAAGCGGCATATAACTTTCTACAAAGGTCAGAAACTATTCTGAACTTAGATGGAGTGAAAAGAAAATTTATACTGTCGAACTGTTTTAACCTTTTGAATTCTCTTTCCTTCTCTTCCTCTATTAAGGTTTCTACTTCTATAAATTCTTTTGATGTTAAAACAGAAAACACGGGATTCCTTAGAAGAAATTTCAATATAGAAATAACTCGTTCCCTTTCACCTGTTTTGTACTGCAGGTCTATGATTTTCACCGCTTTTCTAAAATTATTAAAGCTTTGCCCGAAAAATTCTTTCATCTCCATAAGAAGAGGGTCATCCTCCTTCAATTTAAATCCAGTGTCTCCGAAAAGCCCTACATATTCCAATTCAGAATGCTGTAAGGAAAAAAGCTCGGTTAACACCCGTGTATTGGAGGGATATTCTCCCTTCCCATCCAGTGCAGGATTGAAAACTTTAATGCCCTTTACCTTTTTCCCCTGGTGATGATCAATAACCGAAAATTCCGCCACTGAATTGAGAAACTGGAGGTCTTGAACCGGAAGACTCATGTCCAGAAGAATTATCTCCTTAGGATGATAGCTAAGAATTGCTTTTCTATCTTTTTCGCCAAGGAAATAATTACCTATTTCAGGGGTAAAATATTGAAATTTTTCATCCTTAACCTTTGTATAAATTACAGCAGAGGCTATTCCATCTGCATCCCAGTGATGAATTATGAGCTTCATGGAGAAATTTTATCATCCCTTCACCTTTCTCCAAAATTGGGGACAGACCCCATCATCTACCTTCTACGCTGTATCCTAAAAAGGGGACAGACCCCAATCATTGAAGATTGGTTGATTTTTTATCTGTTTTCTCTATATATCCCTTGCCACGGTTGCTGCAAGGACCTTATATCCTGCGGATTTTAGAACCCTCGCAGCCTCTCTTATAGTAGCACCAGTAGTCCATACATCGTCGATAACAAGAATTCTTTTGTATCTCTCATCTTTAATTAAAGAAAAGCTCCCCTTTGGGTTCTTCAACCTGGCGGAACGAGAAAGACCTGTCTGGGGTAAAGTATATTTATTTCTCACCAGAATTTTCCTCACGTCTATGCCCATTATTCTCCCAAGTTTCTTAGCAATCTTTAAAATGTGGTCAAAGCCTCTTTCTTTCAGCCTCTTTTTATGAGAAGGTAGAGGCACTATGCAATCTACATCGCAAAAATCCCCCAATCTTCTGGCAAGAAACTCCGCCAGTGGTTTTGCGAGATACTCAATCTTCCTATATTTATACAAAAGTATGGTTTCGCGTAGCTTTCCTTCGTAAATACCTGCAGAACGATGAGCCTCAAATGGGGGATTTTCGGAAAGACAATCATAACAAACAACATCTCGGGCAGAAAGAGAAAAATAAAATTTCCCACAAACAGGACACATTGGCCCATCATGTTGCGAAAACTCAGATTCACATTTCTGGCAGATTGCCCTTTCTTCCGCCTTCAGATCGGCTCCACACAGCTTACATTTGGAAGGAAAAAATGACAGTTCTATTTTCGATAGAAAAAAATTAATAATACTCTTCTTCGCTCTGCTCAGCTTCCCTTTCCTCTTCAAGTCTTTCTGCACAAACCACGCAATACCTTGTCCAAGGTACAGCATTCAATCTTTTGAGAGGAATATCTGCCCCGCATTCTTCGCATTTTCCATAGGTCCCTTCTTCAATTTTCCGCAGCGCGTCCTCTATGTCTTTAAGTACCTCTGCATCCTTCTCTCCGAGGGCTATTTTGTACTCCTTGTTAAACTGATAAGAAGCTTTGTCATAGATCTCAATCAATGGCTCGCCCTCTTCTGAAGTCTCTTTAGCAAGGTTTTCAAGCTTAGAAAGAATCTCCTCCCTTTTCTTCAGCAGCTTTTTCTTTAGCCTTTCGAGATCCCTGGTTTTCATGTTCCCTCCTATTTAGGATAAGGATGGCCAAAAATCAAACATAATGCCCTGAAAACTTGTTCGGCCACCATTATCCTTGCTGTTTCATGTGAAAATGTCATTTTTGAAAGAGAAATAATTTTAGCACATCCGTCAACAGAAAATCCCTCCGCCCCTCCAACTGCAAAAATTATATCTCTGCCCGAATCCATCGCTTCTTTCAAAATTTCTGCAAAGCCCTCAGAGTCAGGTTCAACCCCATCAGGGGAAAGTCCCACAATAATAGCTCCACGATACCTGGATTTAAGGTCATCGCAATCTTTCAAATCTTTAAAATACTCCACTTTACAGGATAGAAATCTTCTTGACATCTTTACAAATCTCTCTACGATTTCTCTCGCTTGAGGAAGTTTTGTCCTTCCCCCAAAAGCAAGAATCACTTTCATTTTTTCAGCTTTCTATACAGGGTGCTTCTTGTAATTCCAAGAACTTCCGCAGTCTTTTTTTTGTTTCCCTTGAAAATAGCCAACACCTTTTTTATATACCAAATCTCAAATTCCTCCAATGTTGGAAAATTCCTGAAAAAAACCTCCGCCTCCCTTTCAAAATAAGTTCCTGCTGGTTCAGGAGGACTGATTTCATCTTTTCCCAGTGAGATTTCTCTTTCCACAAAATTTTTGAGCTCTCTAATATTTCCCCACCATGGATACTCCATGATTTTCTCTTTTACATCAGAACTAATCTTTAATTTTCCATTCGAGAATTCCTTTATCAAAGGCAGAATATCCTTTTTTCTCTCCCTTAAAGGTGGAACATGCAAGGAAAATGTAAAAAAATGTAAAAATTTCTCTATAATTCTGCCAGTTCTGACAGCCTCTTCAAGGGGCAGTTCTCCAGAGGCTAAAATTCTCAGGTTAACCTTCTTTAGAGATTCGCTTCCCAGAGGATAAAATTCCCCGGATTCTAAAACGGGAAAGATCTTCTTCTGAACATCTATCGGAATTTCATCAAGAAGGTCTAAATAAAGTGTTCCATTATTAGCCAGAGCAATAAATCCATCTCTGTCCTCAAATGCATCTGAAAATGCTCCTTTCCTGTGGCCAAATATTTGCGAATCTACAAGCTGGGCTGAAATGTTAAAATTTCCTATTTTTATCATTTTTCCATCTACTCCGGACTTTCTGTGTATGTATTCTGCAAGAGTATCTTTCCCTGAACCACTCTCCCCCCAGAGATAGACCGGCAATCTGGTGGGAGCTATTTTTTCTGCCTTTTTTAAAAGCTTTTTACTGAGAGGGTCTAAGGCTATTATTTTCATTATCTATCTTGTATAGCTTACCATCCATCCATAAAGTTTCCAGTGAATAATAATTTCTTTTTTCCTCTATGAATATGTGAACCACAAATTCACCGTAGTCCACCAGGACCCATTCTCCCTTATCTTCTCCCTCAATACCAAGGGGTTTAATGCCAACCTTCTCCTGAAGAAAATCTGTCAGTGTTTGTGAATGCCTTGATGAAGAAGATGTGGCAATTAAAAAATAATCGGTAAATGAACATATTCCCCTAAGGTCTATAAGCACAAGGTCCTCAGCCTTTTTCTCCTTGAGAGCTTCTATGGCCCTCTTTATTTCCTTAGAAAAATTCATCTATAAAGCACCTCCTTTTCTAAATATTTTATTACCTTTTCTGGAACCAGATATTTTATTGATAACCCCATGGAAATCTTCTCCCTAATGGAAGATGACGATATGGGCAAAGTAGCACAAGAAAGAAAGAAAACTCCCTCTCCGCAAATAATTTCCCCTTCCTTCAGAATTTTCAGTTCCTTTCCGGTTTCTCTGAACCATTGAGGGATTTTTTCCTCGGTCCATTTCCTCTTTATAACAATTACAGGGAACTCTTCTATAAGTTCCATATAAGACTTCCATGTAGGTAATTGTTCAAAGCTATCTTCTCCTATAATAAGAAAAAATTTGTGGGGAAACGCATTTTTTAGAGCTCTTAGAGTGTCTATGGTATAAACAAGGTTATTTTTAATTTCAAAGTCGCTTACCCTGAAATGGGCGTTTCCTTCAATTGCAAGGGCAGTCATTTCAAATCTTTTTTCAACTGGACTTTTCGGCCTCGTTTTTTTATGTGGGGGGTCATTTGAAACCATAAACCACACTTCGTCCAGGGAAAACGATTCTCTTGCCAGTTCTGCAGCTCTTAAATGCCCAAAATGTGGAGGGT
>JAGHBF010000165.1 GCA_021161165.1 Candidatus Aminicenantota bacterium | reverse complement strand
TATATAATCTGGCTTTTTGCGATTCTTTATCAAATAATCAGCATGAGCTTTTATGTATTTCTCCCCACAGTGTTTCAAATAATCAAGAAGTTTTCCCCGGGCAGTTTCGTCGATGTATTCAGGAACTTCGGAAACTAAAGTTGAAAAAGGAGAAGTTTTAAAACCTATCCTTCTTTCAGTTTTCCAGTATGCGTTATAGTTGTTTTCTATCTCCATTTTAAATGCATGAGGATTCCATCTGTTTGCCCATCTGAAATATCTGTTGTAAAAAATTTTGTTCAGATAATTTATTTTTTTATCCCGGGAGAGCTGTGTTGTGACAAATTTTAGAATTTTAAGGCTTGTGTTTGAAAATGTGATATTTATCGGGTTTTCCTGTGATGAGAAGTAGAAGAAATGTCCTCTTGGTATCCAGTAATTCCTGTAAGGGAAGGGAAGATAGCCGGTGAACTGATGGACCCATTCGTGGGATGGATATCCGTGGAGGTTTAAATGGATATCTGGCATCCACCTTGAGAGCATATATGGCCTCACATAGCCTTCTGGAGCGTAAGGAGAAAATTCTTTCAGGTGGAAGCCAATGTCAGTTCCAAGTGCATTGTATCTTCCAGCATGTAGGGAGTGCAGAGGATTTTCCTTTTTTATCATCATTATAGCTATTGCTGCACCGTCAGGGTTCTCCATGGGATTTGCTATGAAATTGATGGATTCAGGGAGTTTTTTACTTAAAAGATAATCAAGGAGATATGTTGTGGAAGATACCTCATTTGCATGTTGGCGGGCGTTGAAAACAATAGCTGGTTTTTCCCTCATAAAATGTGAGGCAGAATATCTGGGGGTGGTTGCGGTTACCTTTTCCACCACAAAGATTCTTCTTCCGAGAAAACTTTCAGCCACAGGATAAGAATATTTCATGAAGGAAACCTGGCATTCCGCATCCTCAGGAGGGATGGGTTCGCTCCAGTTTCTCACTCCGCCGGTGCATTTAAATTCAGGGAGTTTGCCGTGTATACTGTAAGTTTTTTTAATGTCTTTGTATTTTAAAGTCAGTATTAAATCCACAGGAAACTTCATCTTATTTATTCTGGAAAAAGCCCTTGAATAAAGGATAAAATCGTCTTCTTTTTCGAATTTCAATTCTGCCCATAGCCTTTCCTTATCAAGACCTAAAATTTCGTAATTTACCTTTCCCATGGGATAAAATTTTGCGATAGCCTTTTCTTTCCTGTAAACTCCAGGTTTTCTATAATCGTAAACTTTTATTTCAAATTTAAAACCCTGTCTGGATGAACGGATAAGGGGAATAATTGCTCCGGGATAAAGGTGAGCTCTTATACCTCCTCCATCTTCTGCTGGCTTCAGAAGCCTGGAGATGTAATAAAGCGTATAGAAATAAAGTTCATCATGTAAAGCCTCTGTTGAACTTACGATTTCATAATCTATACCCAGGGGGAAATCAGGCTCTGAGGCCTGGAAGTTTATCTCTATGTAGGAGAAAAATGGCTGTTTATCCCATGTTGGCTTTCCCCCGGTTTTTTTAAGAATGAATTTCTTGAGCCATGGAAGGAATTTTTCCCTGTAGAATTCCCAGGCAATTTCAGGTTCTGTTTTTATTCTCTTTGAGAGCACCTGTTTGTTACGCTGCCAGGCAAGGACCCGTGCTTCAACTCTCGGGAATGGGGATTTTACGATTGGAGGGTCAAGTATAAATTCCTTAAATTTTTCCCCCTTGCGAAATACTTCCACCCTGTAGAGAGGTCCATCTTCTTCAAGGACGAAACTTATATTTTTAACAGGAATTTTTGTCTCTCTGCTTATCACATCGTCTATGGGGTAAAGCTCATAGAGAAACTGGTCTGGCGAACTTGAAATTTCCTCAAACTTTCCTGGAACAGTCTTTTTGACATGGATAATTATTCTATCGGTTCCCTTTATATAAGGAATAACCTCTTCCTTTATCCAGAAGAACCCGGCTTTATAAGAAGACCTTATTTTAGCCCTCGGCCCCAGTTCTTTTTCAATAGATTTTCTTACTTCAGGCGGTTCGCTGAGGTATGCTATAAGTTTTGTATAATTTATTCCTGAAATGGCTTTTTTGAGCTGTTCCACTTCAGTCTCTGCTTTTATTTCCTTCCTGTATATCAAATGTTTTCCATATATTTTACCTGCTATGTATGGTTCTCCAGTTGTTCCCTTTGCAAGAACTTCCTGAGCCTCCTGAGGAATCCAGAACCTTAATTTTTCCAGAAAGAACTTCGAAAAATACAGATTTTTGTCCTTATTGAATGCGGGAAAAAGGAATGATTCGGAAAATTCGCCGGCACATTCAGGGGAAAGATACCAGTACTTTTCACCTTTTTCAAGGCAGAGTCCCCTGGATGGTTCCTTAAGAATGTGTGTTTCAAAAAGCTTTCCCTTTCCTATAACCACTACCGCCCTTGATGGTGGGATGTTATTATCCGAAAGAAAAGCAACAGGGAAATGCGCTTCAGTTGCCTCAAGTCCGGCTCTGAAAGCAAATGCCACAGCCCCTTTGCCTGCACCCTTTTCGAGAACAATAGCAATTGGAGAGTTTAATAGTTTGGTGACCTCAGGTGGTTTTCCCTTTTTCTTTTTTTTGAGGAAATTCCCATAAGAGGGTCTGAAAAATTCCTCCGGACCTCCCCATCTTTTTAAAACAACCTTTTCTCCTCTGTCGTTTACGAAAATTAATTTTTCAATGTATGGGAAATTTAAAATATAAGAATCTTCACCTTTTTTCCTGCTTTCTTCAATTTTTTTAATAAAATTTTTCAATTTTTTTAAAT
>JAGHBF010000125.1 GCA_021161165.1 Candidatus Aminicenantota bacterium | reverse complement strand
GGTGAGAGGGACTGGAGAAAAATAGAGGAGATAAAGAGGGGAATAAAATCCCTTTTAAGGGAAAAGTTTAAAATTTCCCATACAACCCTGGAATTCGAGTGGGAGGAATGTGAAGAGCCTTTCTGCGGGAAGGAGGAATAAATGTTCCAGATATTTTTAAGAAGTATAGTTCCACTTCTACTGTTGATAGGTGCAGGATTCTTTTCAAGATATTTTGGAATATTAAAAAGGGGAGACGAGAGGGTATTAAGCGCTTATGTATTTTTCTTTGCCCTTCCTTCCCTTTTCTTTGTTAATATTTCTTCAATTCACTTTACATCCAGGGAATTTAGATTCGTTATAGCCAGCGCTTTGCCCTCTATCATTGCCCTTGTTTTTTACCTATCCCTTTATTTTACGTTTAAATTCAAAAGGGAAAACCTGTTCCTTTTGATTCTGGTCACAGTATTCGGAAGTACCGCCTTCTTTGGTATTCCCTTTATAATGTTTGCGTTCCCTGGAATAGAACCAGAGCGACTGGCTACCCTTGCAGCAGCATCTACTTCCCTTGTAGGAGTATTTATAGGAATAACTGTTCTTGAATTCCATGCTATAGGAGAGGCTTCACTTGGAAAGGCTGTCAGGATAGTATTACGCAGGCTTTCCAGAAATCCCCTTATATTATCAATAATTCTTGGGGTAATTTTCTCTCTTTTTAAAATAGAAATGCCACACCCTTTAAATACAGCACTTCATATGCTTGGGAGAACCACGGCAACCGTCGCCGTTTTTATGCTTGGTGTTTTTCTTTACGGAAAGAACTACAGCAAATTTTTCCTGGAATTCAAACTGAGCCTTTTGAGAATAGTGGCTTTCCCTGTTGTGGCTCTCGTATCATCTTTATTCCTGGGAATTTCCGGGATAGAAAGAACGGTAGTAGTCCTGATGCACGGAATGCCAGTAGCGGTTTCCCTGATTATACTCAGCGAAAGGTATAACTTTCAGAAGAAAGCTATTGCTCCAGCCATTCTTATATCCTCACTCGTATCAGGCCTCCATCTTAACCTGTGGATTTTTGTGCTTGGTTTGATAAAATAATCTCAGGAGGTGGAGATGACTGAATTAAAAACGGGAGAAAAAGCCCCTGATTTTTGTCTTCCCGACCAGAACGGTAAAGAGATTTGCTTGAAGGATTTTAAGGGTAAATGGGTTATTCTTTATTTTTACCCCAGGGACAATACCTCTGGTTGCACAAGGGAAGCCGTAGGTTTTACCGAAGCGAAGAAAGAGTTTGAAGAACTAGGGGTAGTTATCATTGGAGTCAGTCCTGACTCTGTTAAAAGCCACAAATATTTTGAACAGAAAAAGGATTTAAAAATAATTCTTTTAAGTGATACAGAACATAAGGTGCTTGAAGCATACGGTGCCTGGCAATTGAAGAAAATGTACGGAAGAGAATATTACGGGGTGGTTAGATCCACGTTTCTTATAGATCCTGATGGAATTATCAGACACATCTGGAAAAAGGTTAAGGTTGCCGGGCATGTTGAAGCAGTTAAGGAGAAATTAAAGGAATTAAAGGAGGGCAAAAAATGACTGTGGAGGAGGCAATTGAGAAAAGAAGAGCTTACAGATCCCTGGAATCTGTTGACATTTCCATAGAGCTTATAAGAGATCTTTCTGAGAAAGCTAAGCTTGCACCTTCCTGCTTTAATAACCAGCCATGGCGCTTCGTCTTTGTTAAAGATAAGGAGATTTTAGAGAAACTTCATGGAGCGCTTTCAAAGGGAAATGAGTGGGCGAGGGCAGCTTCTATGATTATTGCAGTTTTCAGTAAAAAAGACTTAGACTGTGACCTTCACGGCAGAGAATATTATCTTTTTGATACAGGAATGGCAGTAGCCTTTTTAATTTTAAGGGCTACTGAACTTGGCTATGTAGCTCATCCAATAGCTGGATACAGAGAGGATAAAGTAAAGAAAATCCTGGGAATTCCTGAAGAAATGAAGGTTATAACCCTGATAATCTTCGGCCGACACTCTGAAGAGCTTTCTCCTGTTCTCTTAGATAAACAGAAGAGGGATGAGCAAGAAAGGCCAGAACGCCTTCCGATGGAAAAATTTAGTTTTCTTGACATGTATACAGAATAGCTTTCAGCTGTAAACACAATATGGTATTGACTTTAGGGTTAATTTCTGCTATACTAATCTGAGAATAGAAGAAGGAGGTGAGTGATGGGAGAAGAAAGGGAGATTCTGAAAGAGAGTATTATGGTTGGTGGAGAAGCGCTGGAAAAAGCACCGGAAATAAAAGGTATCCCCACTGGAATAGGAGGGCTTGACGAACTTTTTTTTCAAACGAAGGTAGAAGACGGTAAGGTAAAAAAAGAGCTTCTTGGAGGAATTCCATCTTACACCGTTTTTAATATTACTGGCGTTTCAGACACAGGAAAATCACTTATGGTTGAGCAATTTACAGTAAAAAGGGCTTCTGAGGGAGAAAAGGTCATTTTTATAACCGTTGAGTCTCCATCACATTTTGTGATCAAT
>JAGHBF010000010.1 GCA_021161165.1 Candidatus Aminicenantota bacterium | reverse complement strand
CCTTCCTATCCTTATACTGTGGTGGACACAGGTCAGAACAAGTGCTATGACAATTTCAAAGAGATTCCATGTCCAGCGCCCAATGAACCCTTTTTTGGTCAGGACGCTCAATACAGAGGTTACCAGCCTAACTATATAGATAATGGAGACGGCACAATAACTGACTTTACTACTGGATTGATGTGGACCAAAAGCCCGGATTGGAATAGGGATCATGTTATAAACTACAAGGATAAAATGTTCTACAAAGAGGCTTTGGCCTGGGTGAAGAAGAAAAACAGTGAAAGATACCTTGGTTACAATGACTGGCGTTTACCTTCTATTAAGGAACTGTATTCTCTTATCCAATTCAATGGAGTTGATCCCGACCCCCGAAGTGTTAAAGCAAATAACCTGATTCCTTTTATTGACACGAATTACTTTGATTTTGCATACGGAGATTTAAGTGCTGGCGAGAGAATCATAGATGCCCAGTTTCTTTCTTCCACCAAATACGTGAGTAAAACCATGAGAGGTGCCGACACAGTTTTTGGAGTTAATTTTGCAGATGGAAGAATTAAAGGATATCCCACTGGACCAATGCCTGGCCGTAGGGGAGACAAAAAATTTTATGTGCTTCTCGTCAGGGGAAATCCAGAATATGGGAAGAACCATTTTGTGGATAATGGAGATGGAACGATTACGGACAGAGCTACTGGTTTAATGTGGACTAAATATGACAGTGGCTACGGGATGACGTGGAAAGAGGCTTTGGCATGGGTTCAGAAAAAGAACAGGGAAAATTATCTTGGTTATAATGACTGGCGTCTGCCAAATGCCAAAGAGCTTCAGTCAATAGTGGATTATTCCAGAAGCCCTGATACCACAAATTCTCCTGCTATAAATCCAATCTTTAAATGCACTCCCATTAAAAACGAAGGCAATCAAACTGACTATGGTTACTATTGGACAAGCACTACCCATGCTCGCTCGCGCCGAAGTGGTCAAAATGCTGTTTACATTGCATTTGGAAGAGCCCTTGGATGGATGCGGCCTCTGCATTTTTCTGGAAGACCAGTGCTTATGGATGTCCATGGAGCTGGTGCACAGAGGTCGGATCCAAAAACAGGAAATCCTTCAGATTTTCCTTTTGGTCGTGGTCCCCAGGGCGATGTCATAAGGATATACAATTTTGTTCGTCTGGTGAGAGGTGGCCTGAGTAAAAAATCTATATAATACCTGAAAATCTTAAAGGTTTTATCGTAATGTTTTTATTTCTCTTAATCTGACAGGAAATCTCCTGCAAAATTTTGATTTTTCACTGCTATTTTTTAATGAACGGCTCTGATAAGTGTAAAAAAGTTCAAATTTAAAATTGATGTAAATGTCAAAAATGAAGACCTGCTCACTTAAACTTGTAACCTATTGCCCAATAACCTACCCAGTGTTTGAGTGAGAATGGAGCGGTTATGCCAATTCCCTTCTTAAAGACTGGGAGTACCCCAAAACTATAACTGTCTCCATACCTTAAAGTAATTCCCTCCAGTTTTTTACCTTTAAGATGGGCAAGGTTCAGCACTGTCATAACTCCAAATGGAACAGAATAAACCCCGCACCAGGTAATTTTTTCACCCCATACCCTATCTGCAAAAAGTCTTATTTTCTCCTCGGTGATATTTCCTGAAAGAAATTTTTTCCCCAGCTCTTTGTCCTGAGCAATGGCTTTATCATGTGCTTCCTCATCCAGTCCAAAGGGCTGATAGCCGAAATCAGGCCCATAGTGAGTGGCATCTGTGGAAAAAATAAATGCTATATCTCTACCGGGGCTTAACTCTTTTTCTTTCATATAACTGGCAAACACTTTAGCAAGCCTGCTTGAAATATCCTTTATTTTCCACCAGCTCATTTTTGTTACCATTATGGGAAGGATCTTAACATTTCTATTGTAGTATTGAAGAAATGGAACCATTGCTTCAGCTGCATGTTCAAGGTCATGGGCTTTGCGGGAAATTATATAATCTTCCTTGCTGAGATTTTCTTCAAGGTATTTCCTAAGGGCTGTATCAACTTTCACTGGAGAATAAGGAGCCTGCCACGCATCGTAATCATCAAAAATAAGGACGCCCTGCGGGTCATTGATGGCCTTTCTCACATTTCCATGGGTAACCGAGAAGATAACTACTGTTTTTGCTCGAGCAATCCGGGGTATAGCGTGGACATAAACTCTTCCAGCAAACATGTGGTCATCATGGGGTGAAATTACTGCAAAAAATCCATCTTTACTCTCTTTTTTCAGGAGGTTCCTTTCGTATTGATTGGCAATTTTTACAACAGCTTCAATCTGAGCAGGCTTTGTGCAATAACCTACATTGTCGAAGTAATGTCTTACTCCACCACCTATTGCCAGGGATATAAATAATGCAAAACTGAGTATTTTTCTCATATATGAATTCTATCACCACTTTTCCTTTATAATCCAAGTTATGTTCTTTATTTTCTCGGCTAAAGAGTCTCCTGCATGCTTTTCAAAACCTTTAAAACAGAATTCTTTTTGCCCTTCTTTATCAACTTAATCGGAGCACTTTTAAGAGTTTGGTTCTCTGAATAAAGAAAAAGTCTTCTCGCTTTTTCTTCAGGAAATATGGAAACCAGATAAATGCAAAAATCATACAACTCTTCTACGGAGTTCAAAAATCTCTCTCTGGGGACAGCTTTCCCTGCTTTCCATTTCATTATGGTTCTTTCCTTTACACCTATGATCTCCGCTATTTCAAGCCACGAGGTAAAAAGGGTTCTTTTTATATAGTTCAATTTTGAGGCTATCGTGATAGTTCGCAGAGTATTTTCCACCTCATTCCCAATTCTGGTGTCAAATGTTCCTTTTTTAACCACAATCACCACAGGGGACTTCGTCAGATTCCATTTAATCTCTGACAAAAATCGCTTTTCCTCCAATTCATCATCATAAAAAACCACAGGCAAACCTGAAAAAGACTCAAATAAATCTTCCATCTTGGCCTCCGTGCTTAATATAGAGGAAAATTCATGAAAAAGTCAAGAAACTAAAATAGCTCTTCACTTTAAGGCTTTAAATAAAATGCTGGAAGTTATACCTCATTTTTCTTTAGATATCTTCCACCACAGGATATAAGAATAAAGCACCAGGAAAAAAGCAACGGCGCAAACCAGAATGAGAAGCACAGTGGTCGACCATGAAGCTGGTAAAAATACTGAAAAAATAATTAATATCCCGATTAGAACAAAACTCCATCCTCCTACCCTGTGAGTTTTCCTCCATACAGTTTCATTCTCCAACGTCCACGGAGTTCTTATTCCAACAAAATAATTTGGTTTTATTCCAGGAAGATAATTTCCCAGAAAAACAAACAAGACTCCTATTAATATATTTATTAGCTTCAAGTTAGATAGCCCTTTAATATACAGATAAGGGACAAGTGGAAAAAGGGCAAAAAACAGGAGTAATACCCCGAATATTAAATGATAGCTTCTGGAGTTCCAGAGTTCCTTTCTCTTAGGG
>JAGHBF010000083.1 GCA_021161165.1 Candidatus Aminicenantota bacterium | reverse complement strand
TTTGAGCAGGAAACTATCAAAGACCTCTCTTCTTGTTAAAGCAATAGGTTTACCAGTAAAATTCACCTCAATTGAAGAGTTCCCATCTTTAAGGATTAATCCATTTAATTTTCTCAATACAGCAGGCTGAATGGAGAAAGGGAGAAATTTCTCAATATCTAACGGGAAAAAACCTGCACATGGTTTAACCCCTGGCATTTTTTCTTTTTCAAAGAGAATAACATCAACTCCTTCATTTGATAAAAGAGAGGCAAGAGTGGAACCAGCTGGGCCTGCTCCGATTATTATTACCCTGAACAATTTATAATCCCCCTGTAAAAACGCCAAGGATACCAGCCAATCCATACACACCAAGTTCAAATATTCCCCAGTACATGCCAAATGGATTCCTCCTGACCTTCCTGATGTTTTCAAAGGAAAGTTTCCTGATGGTGGTCAATCTTATTCCAGAGGACAATGTTCCTGCAAGAAAAACTGGATTTTTTATTGAAAAAATAGAGGATAAAACCAATTCACATATACATACACAGACCATAAGCCTTTTGATTCCTCTTTCGTCCATAATTTTTTCCTCATCTGGATGTGTAAGGTCTTCATAAATGTGGATGCATTCAATATAGATGTGATAGAAGAAAATCAGGATAGAAAGGAGCAGTATCTCTTTATACTCAAGAAATTTCCCTCTTGTAGACTGGAGAAAGATCAGCGTAACTCCAAGCGGAGGTGTAATAATTGAAAAGAACGGTCTCTTTTTAAGTCTGATAGGTGGAACAGAATAGATAATCGGAATGATATATATGAGAACCATAATTATACCATCTCTTCCCAGGAAAAAGACGGATAAAGCACTGAAGATAGAAGGAAGAAACACATAAAAAAACAACTTCGTGTGGTTGTTTATCCTTCCTGATACATAATTATTTTCACCCAACAACCTCCAGTCGTAATAATCATTCAGCAGGTCTCCTGCTGCAAATGCCCCTGATATCCCAAGCAGGTTTATTATAATAAACCATGGGGAAGTTACCCTTGCCACTGTATAACCAAGAAAAACATATACAATCAGTCTGAAACCAGAAATTTTTTCCCCATATGATATCACCCTGTAAAGTAATAATGGGTTCATCCCAAATACTCCTTTATCATCAAACAAAGTATCTTAACACCATCAATCAAAGGATTCAGGTGAGAATTTTTCCTGCCCGTGTATTCAATAGGTATTTCCTTTCTCTTTAATCTCTTTTTTACGCACTTTATAAAAAATTCTGTTTCCACTTCAAAACCAGAACTTTTTAGCGTAATCCTTGAAAAGGCATCTCTTTTTGCTGCAAGCATACCAGTGAGAAGGTCAGTGGTATGCGCAAATGTAATTGATGCAATATATGTTAAAACTTTATTACCAATAAACCTCAAAAAACTCATTGAAACCCTTTTCCCATGAAAGCGGGAGCCAAACACAACCTCTGCCTCACCCCTTTCTATAGGCTCTATCAGTGCTGGCAATGATTCAGCAGGATAACTATCATCTGCATCAATCAGGGCAAGAATATCTCCCTTTGCCATTTCAATACCCTTTAATACAGCAGAACCCTTTCCCCTTTCTGGTTCAAACACTACAATGGCTCCTTCCTCTTTAGCAATTTCCCCTGTTCTATCCCTGCTTCCATTGTCAACAACTATAATCTCTACTGGTATGTTCCTGAATGATTTTTTTATACCTTTTATAACATTTCTTATTGTTTGTTCTTCGTTCAATGCAGCCACAATCACACTGATCTTACTCATCATATATCCCCAGTTTTTTCAGGTTAAAGTTGGATTCATTATAAACAGGATAGTTCCCCATATTGATCGGGCTATTTAATTTCTTTTCAACAACCCTGAATACCCTGTAATGCGGGTTGGAGAACATAAGTTCAAAGTGCTGGAGTTTTTCTGGATGAAAGTGTAGAAGGAATAGAACATCTTTTTTATCCATTTTCAATTTGCGGTTTCTGTATCTCAGGGATTCACCATGAAGAGAAAGTAACATATCCGATAAAATAACCAAATAGTCTGCGTGGTTTTCTTTCGCAAACCTGTAGAGGGAATCTTCATCTGAAAAGAGTAAACTCTCGTATCTTTTCAATTTTTTTACCATACCAAATGATTCAAACTTTGGGTGGAATATAATCCTTCTATCCCCCCAGAGAAGCAGGCTCGGACCAATATGGAATGGAGCCATGATAATACAATCCTCCTCTGTCTCATTCCTCACATAATCAACCAATTCTATAAGATAACTTCTTTGTGGCCCTGGATTGGATGGGGTGTATGTGTAAAAATAATAGAAAAGAGGTAACATGGTTAATCCTGAAAGTAATGTGAGATGCTTTCTTAAAGCAAGTGTTCCAATGGCAACAGAAAGAAAAAACAGAAGAAATGCATCCATCCTTTCAAAAAGCAGATAAGAAAACGCAAAAAAGAATGTAAAGAATAAAAAGAGGGGGTGCCTTTTCCGCTTGAAGATGTATATAATACCGGGAATACTCCATAAGATGTGGTATCCCATAACCTTAACAGTCCATTTCAGCGAGGGTGACTCAAGTGGATGGGACCATATAACCAATGTTTCCCATGAAAGTCCGGCAGGGTCTGCTGGCTTTCTCCCCAGATACCTTATTTTTGCAAGTGTCAAAGGTAGAATACCACTTTTAAATGCGGGATTGAATACACCTGCTGGAAACATAATCAGATACAAAAGCAGGGGAAGAAAAGAAACAAATACAATGATTCTTTTTTTTCTCTCCCTGAACAGACAAGCAATTAATAGAATGTAATTGAGAAGCATAGGAGCAGTAAGGAAAAACCTGCTTTTATACAGCAGGGGAACACCCAGTGAACAGAGAATAATCACAGATGAAAGGAGTATAAAGGGAATGGTGTTATATTCCTTTGAAAAAAGTATCCTGAAGGCTAAATATACGAGAAAAACGGTATAATAGAAATGGGATAAATGCCATGAGCCCATTGCTACTGAGAGAAAAGAACCCGATAACAGGGAATATTTTATAATCTCATTACGCTCATTGCTTTCCTCTGCCCTTATAAAAAAATAAATGTGGAGTAATATAAAACCCAATGAAAAATCCTGCAATTCATAACCCATATTTAATACATGCATAGAGGGGGCAAGACTGGCTGTAAAACTCAAAGAGGAGAGGATTCCAGACCTGTATCTTCCCCAGATATAAGAGGATAAAAGAAACACAGGAATAACTGGTAAGGAAGAGTAAAATGAAACAAAGAT
>JAGHBF010000157.1 GCA_021161165.1 Candidatus Aminicenantota bacterium | reverse complement strand
ATATTAGAGCATATACTATAAAAATCATTTAAAAATCCTCCTTGCCTCATTAATATGGGATATCTCAAAGTATTTTAACCCTTCTATTTTATCACCAGGAGGAACTATGGCAAATTCATAGCCGAGCTTTTTCGCCTCTTTCAATCTTAATTCCCTAAGGGAGGGATTAAGAATTCTTCCAGAAAGACTAACTTCCCCAAAGGAAAAAGCTCCTCTTGGCAAAGGTATCTTCAGATAAGAAGAAATCAGAGAAAGAATAGTGGGCAAATCAGCCCCTGGGTCCTTTATTCTCAGGCCTCCTGAAACATTCACATATATATCCCTTGAGGCAAAAGAGAGGTTCGTATATTTTTCAAGAACACCTATCATCATACCTACCCTGTACGGATCAATCCCGACAGAAAAGCGCCTTGGGGCCGAAGGAAGAGAAGATGGAATTACAAGGGATTGTATTTCAAGCAGTATAGGGGTTCTTCCCTCCACTGCTGGGTAGGTGGAAATTCCCGGAGAATAATCTTTTGAAAGAAAGTAACCGGAGGGATTTTTCACCTCTTCCAGTCTCCCCCTTTTCATCTCAAAAACTGCTATTTCATCTGTAGCTCCAAATCTATTCTTCACCGCTCTTATTATTCTGAAGTTATGGGAAGTATCCCCTTCAAAATATAGAACCACATCCACTATATGCTCCAGCAGTTTTGGACCTGCAATTGTTCCTTCTTTTGTTACATGACCCACGATTATGGATGTAATCCCCTCCTTCTTGGAGAGTCTAAAAATTCTTTCAGCTATCGTTTTTACCTGGGCTATACTCCCTGCCGGTGATGGAATGGAGGATAAGTAAAAGGTTTGCAGGGAATCAAATATAGCAAGCCCTGGCTTTTCTATTCTTAAGGCATCTTCTATGGGTTCCCATTCTGTTTCACAGATAAGTTTTATACCCTCCTTTACTCCTAATCTCTTTGCTCTTGAGCCAATTTGAAAGGGAGACTCTTCTCCAGAAATATATATAACTTCGCCCTTAAAATTTGATGCAAGTTGTAGCATAAGTGTGGATTTACCCACTCCCGGTTCTCCGCCAAGGAGGACGAAAGAGCCAAGAACAAGTCCTCCTCCGAGAACTCTGTCAAAAGATTCAATGCCAGTTGATTCCCTTTTTCCCTCACGAATTTGAAGCTTGCCTATTTCTACAGGCCTTGAATCCTTTGATCTTTTTTTTCCTTCCAATTTTTCAGCGCTTCCAATGGAACCACATACAGGACACTGGGAAAACCACTTGGAAGAAGTGTATCCACACTCTTTACATATAAACATCAAAATCCATAGGATATTCCGAAGAGTAATTTTTCCTTTTTAGAATACCCTCCAAAAAACGAAAATCCCTTCCTTCTCGCACCCAGAAGCACCCTATACTCCCAGGAATTGGGATTATAAACATCTCCAGAAAGAAAAAGTCCTCCTTTTGAATAAATTGAGGCGGAGAAACCAAAACTTCCCTCTATTATTCCTGAAGCTAAGGAAAACCACTGATATCTTTTCCCGAAAAGAAGGTCATAAGTTTTTCCTTTACTGTCCGCCACAAGATTCGCCCTCAAAAAGTTATTTTTACTGAATAATTCTACCCCAACCTTTCCAAGATTTTCGCTGGAAAAATAAAGGTAAGGTGAAACTGAAAACTCTATCCTGGCAAGGCTTTCCTGCACTCTTTTGGTAACAGAAGAGGCATTTTCTAAAGTCGCTACAGTCTTCTTGTAAAGGGTTTCATCCTGTATTACCTTCCCCAGAGAGCCTTTCCCTCCCTGAATTTCCTCAAGAAGGACGTTAACTCTGCTCAAGAGTTCTTCTGCTTTTTCGGAAAGATTCGTCATCTTCAAAGAAAGCGTTTTTATTCTGTCTGATTGTCCCCTGTATTCCGCTGAAAACTTCTCTATTTCCTCAGAGGCCTTTGAAAACTTTCCTATAGCTACCCTCAACTCCCTTAATGAAGCAAGAAGCTCCTTAACGGATTCGTTTACATTATTCCTGTTTGTTGAAATTAACTGGCTCAGAGAAGACACAGTCCTATCAATATTTTGAATAATAGAATTCAAACTTACCTTCCCCTTTTCGCCTGCCAGAACATCTTTAAAGGTTTTGCTAAGGCTTTTAATATCCTGAGCAATGGAGTAAAACATTGTCCCAATCTGGTCTATGGAAAGGGGCGGTATTCCCTCAATGCTCTCTCCGGGTTGAATATATCCTGGCCCTCTTGCCGGGAAAATCTCAATATATTTTTCTCCCATAATTCCCATGGAGGTTACCGCTGCCCTGGAACCTCTACTGATTTTATAGTTTTCGAAAATTTTCATTTTTACCAGAGCCCGGCCTCTGTCAAGACTTATTTTCTTAACATAGCCTATCTTTACTCCGGCAAGGCGAACAGGGGAACGCTCCTGCAATCCTGCGAGACTGTCAAAATAGGAATAAATTTCATAACCCTTTTTTTCAAAAATGGAGGAAAGAGACCCTGTTTTTATAAGGAAAAACACAAGTATTGCAAAGGAAATCAGAATAAGTATTCCAACTTTTTTCTCAGCGCTCAATCCGGTATACCTTCCACAAATTTTCTTACAATGGGGTTAGAACTTTTTTTAATTGTATCTGGTTCCCCCACATTAATAATTTTACCATCATGAAGCATGGCTATTGTAGTCCCCGCAGTAAACGCAAGCCTAAGGTCATGGGTAATTATAAAGGATGTGGAGCCTATTTCCCTATTCATTTTAATTATTAAATTTGTAATATTGGCAGACATTATAGGGTCAAGCCCTGTTGTGGGTTCATCGTAGAAGATTACTCCGGGATTCAAAGCTATAGCTCTGGCGATAGCAACCCTCTTTTGCATACCTCCACTGAGTTCAGATATTCTAAGATTCTCAGCTCCTTCAAGCCCTACCATTGACAGACATCTTTTTACTCTTTCCCTTATTTCTCCTTCTTCCAGATTCGTCATTCTCTTTAGACCAAAAGCAACATTTTCACCCACATTCATGGAATCGAAAAGTGCAGAATGCTGGAACACAACGGCAAATTCACGTCTTACATCTTTCCATTCAGCTTCTGAAGCACCTGTTAAATCTCTTCCTTTATATAAGATCTTTCCCTTATCAGGCTTCATAAGCCCTACCATATTTTTCAGCAATACACTCTTTCCAACCCCGCTTCTTCCTATAACCACAAATATCTCACCTTCTTTTATAAAAAGGTCTACTCCTTTAAGAACTTGCTTCCCTTTAAAGCTTTTCCACAAATCCCTTACTTCTATCATCCTCTAAGTGTCCACGGTAAAATTTTGCCCCAGATGAAATCAGCTATTAGAATTGTTATGGAAGAAATAACAACCGAGGAGGTGGTAGCTTTACCCACACCTTCTGCACCCCCCTCTGTTGAAAGACCTTTATAACAACCCACAGCAGCAATTATTGCACCGAAACTAAATGCTTTTATTAGTCCTGTAAAAATATCCCAGGGTTCAAGATACATATAAAGGTACTGGTTATAAATTATGGGATTAACCTTCATCACATAGACCGCCACAAAATAAGCTCCAAGGTTTCCAATCCCATCTCCGTAAAGAGTAAGAACTGGAAGCATAAAAATAGACGCTATAAACCTTGGAAGAACCAGATAGGAAACAGGGTCAGTATTCAGGGTGTAAAGCGCATCAATCTGTTCAGAAACTTTCATGGTGCCTATCTCTGCTGTTATGGCTGCCCCTACTCTGCCTGCAATAACTATTCCTGTAAGGACAGGGATCAATTCCTTGGCAAGCGCTACTCCCACGACAGAGCCAGTATAATCCCCTGCTCCCATTCTGGAAAATCCTATATAAGAATTAAGTGCGAGGACCATGCCAGCAAAAGCCGTGGTTAAAGTAACCACAGGAACACTTTCTACTCCAACTCTGACCATCTGGCGAAGGATTTCTCTCCATTCTCCTTCCCCATTGAAAACTGCCACAATAGTTTTCCAGGTTAAAATGAATATTGCACCAAGCTCTTCAATAAACTCAGAAATCATAAAATTTCAATTCTTTACCGCTACTATCAATATATCTTCTGTGAACCCTTTTCCCTATCCTGCACATTATTTCATAGGGAATAGTATTGCATATTTTCGATATCTCCCAAATATGAGCTTGATCGGAAAAGACTACCACTTCATCTCCTTCTTTAACACCCTGAATATCAGACACATCAAGAAGGGTAAGGTCCATACTAATCTTTCCAACTATGGGGGCTTTTTGGCCTCTTACATACATCCAGCCCTTATTTGATAAGCACCTTGGTATTCCATCATCGTATCCAGCCGGAACCGTAGCAATTAATCGACTTTCGCGAGTAACATATGAACCCCCATATCCAAGAGGAGTGCAAGGATTAACCCTCTTTAAAAAAACTATTTTAGAAACAAACTTCATAATAGGTCTAAATTCAGAAATTTGCTGAGGAACAGGCGGTATACCATAAAGCAAAATCCCGGGCCTTACTAAATCACGATGAATCTCTGGATGAAAAAGAAGTCCAGCAGAATTAGCCATTGAGATCAGAACTCCTCTTTCATTTAGCCTTAGGGCCTCTTCCACTTCTTTCATTCTTTCGTTTTGCTCCCTGACCGTTGGTATGCCGGAATTGTCAGCCGAAGAAAGCGTGGTGAAGGCGGATACTACTTCAATCCCATCAGTAAATGCAAAATCCCGAGGAGAATTCCAGGGTATACCCAACCTTCCAAGTCCTGTATCCACTTTAAGATGAACCCTTACAGGTCCTCCCCTTCTCTTGCCTGCTAAAGAAAGATATTTTATGTGCTCTTCCTTAAAAACAGCTGGTTCCAGGTTATAATCCAGTATGCTATCTTCTTCTCCAGCATAAAACCCTCCAAGAACTGCAATGGGTTTTTTTATCCCCCCTTTCCTTAGCTCTATTCCTTCCTCCACAGTGGCAACTCCAAAATAGTCAACCATGCCTTCAATTGCCTTTGCTACTGGAATTGCACCATTCCCATAAGCCTGGGCTTTAACTATCCCCATGAAATGTGTTGCCTTTGATTTGGCCCTTGCCTTTTTCACATTATGTAAAAGATTGTCAAGGTTTACAAACAGGTAAGTCGGTCTCAAATTTATTCCTCCACAGCCGATCTTCTGCGGCCCCTTCTTCTTTCCTTGGTTTCCATAAAGCGCCAATAGTCCTGCTGGGCTTCTTTATCAAGCGAAACAAATCTTCCTGTTTCGGATTTGAAATAAAGAAGAACCACCCCTGGAGGACCCTGTCTCTGTTTTTCTATTCTTACCTCTGTAACTCCCTTGTTTTCTATGCTTTCTCTGTCGTAATATTCATCCCTGTAAAGCATTATAACCATATCAGCATCCTGTTCCAGAGAACCACTCTCTCTAAGGTCAGAAAGCCTTGGCCTCGGAACCCCACTGAGACGCTTTTCAGGCTCTCTGTTTAGCTGACTCAAAGCAAGGACAGGAACATCAAGTGTTTTTGCCATTTCCTTCATTGTCCTTGAAATCACCCCGACCTCGTTAACTCTATCCCTTACCCACGGAACCCTCAATAACTGAAGATAGTCAACTATCACCATATCTATACCCTGCTCTTTTTTCATCCTCCTTGCCCTTGCCATCAATTCAGTGGTTGTAAGGGAAGATGAAGTGTCCACGAAAACATTGAGTTTTTCCAGCCTTGCCCTTGTTTTCACAAGCTTTTTCATCTCTTCTCTGCTCGTGGTTCCCTCTCTTATTTTTTGCATGTCAACCATGGAAAGCATGGAAAGCAAGCGCATTCCTATTTGTAGTTTGGACATCTCCAGTGAGAATATCCCTATTCTCTTTCCGTAAATATCAGCAGCGTTGAGGGCTATGGAAAGAGCCAGAGCAGTTTTACCCATCCCGGGTCTTCCAGCTATAATTATTAGCTCTCCTCTATGAAATCCAGTGGTTTTATTGTCAAGGTCATCAAAACCGCTTGGAACACCGAAAACAGAAATGTCTTTTTCGTGAGCTCTCTGTGCAAATTCAAGGGCTTCTTCACCTGCATCTTTTACAGGAAAATACTTCTCTATTTTCTCCTCAGTTATTTTAAAAAGTCCTTCCTGAACCTCAGAGATTATTTCATCCACAGGTTCAAGTTTTCTGCTTGCACGTTCTATCGCCTTTTGAGCTTCTTCTATAATCTGTCTCCTCTTAGCATCTTCCAGAACAATTTCTATGTATGGACCTATGTCTATGTCTGCAAATACGCCATCGGTTAAAGAAGATATGTAAGAAGGTCCTCCTACTTTTTGAAGGATACCCTTTCTTTTTAGGGATTCAATGAGCAATACGGCATCAAAGCTACCCTGCTTAGAAAGTTCTATTATTTCTCTGAAAATTATTCTGTGGTTTTCTGTGAAAAACTTGTTCTCGTCTATCTCAGCAAGAACCCTGTCCAGATTATCATTATTTATAAGTATAGACCCGAGTATAGCTCTCTCAGCTTCTGGACTGTGAGGAAGGGAACCAATCACCTCAAACTTCCTCTTCCTCCTTCTTCACTACCACCCTGACTCTGGCTTTAATTTCATTATGAACTCTTACTTCAAAATAGTGTACCCCAAGTCTCTTGATAGGTTCCTCAAGGAGAATAGCTTTTTTATCTATCTGAATACCTTCCTTCTCAAGAAGTTCAGCTAATTCTGAAGTGGTTACTGAACCATATAGAACATCGTTCTCTCCCGCTTTCTTATATATTTCAAGTTCAAGGTTGTTAAGCTTCTCAGCAAGCTCTTCGGCAGTCTTTATCTCTTTTTCCCTCTGTCTTAAGAGCCTTTTCTTTTCTTCTTCTATCAGCCGAACATTTCCGCGTGTTACTGCAAGAGCAAAGCCACAGGGAATAAGATAGTTCCTTGCATAACCATCTGCCACATTTACTATATCCCCTTTCTTCCCGAGATTTTCAATATCTTCTTTGAGTATTACCTTCATTGCGCCCTCCTGTTATTTGACTACAAAGGGAAGCAAGGCAAGAATTCTCGCCCTTTTTATGGCTCTTGTCAGCATTTTCTGATGATATGTGCATGTACCAGTTATTCTTCGGGGCAGAATTTTTCCGGTCTCTGTTATGTATCTGGAAAGTATCTCAGGATTTTTGTAATCTATATAGGCTATCTTTTCTGCACAAAACCTACAATACCTCTTCTTTATTGGAAATCTTCTCTGTACAGTGGAAGTTTTTTGTTCTCTCATTCTTCACCTCCTTCCTTTTTTTCCTCGCCTTCCTCCGGGCCAGCCTTCGTAGCCTCAATTTTCTGCTTTTTCTTTGCCCATTTTTCTTCAAGCTTTTTGGGTTTTTTTAGCTCAAGGTCCATTCTTACAGTGAGGAACCTGAGAATATACTCGTCGTTGCGCATACGCCTCTCAAGTTCTGCAACAATTCCTGTTCCTCCTTCTGTCTTATAGCGGAAAATTACATATACACCCTCGTCAAACTTTCCTATCTCATAGGCAAGTTTCCTCTTTCCCATAATTTCTGTTTCAAGATCCTTTCCTCCGTTTTTCTCCACAATCTCTTTGAACTTTTCAATTACCTGTTCTGTTTCTTCTTCGCTTAGATTGGGAGCAATAATAAAAGTGGTTTCATACTCTCTAATTTCCATTTATACCTCCTTTTGGTTTTTCAGCCCCCTCCTGCTGGAAGGAGCAAGGTTTTTCTCCATTTATTATGCTCATTGCCTTTTCGAACCCTTCTTCCATTATTAGTTCCATTGCCTCGCATGCCCTATCAATTGAGCATTCAACAATTTTCATCTCCTCCTCGGAAAATTCCTGAAGCACAAAATCGGCCAGTTTTGCTGGCTTATATCCTATATTTATTCCCATTCTAATCCTTCCAAATTGAGAGGTTCCTATTTCATAAATCACAGATTCAAGTCCTCTGTGTCCCGCTGTTCCCCCCCCAAATTTTATTTTAACCTTTCCAAGTGGCAAGTCAATGTCGTCATGTAAAATGATCAACTTCTCTGGATCCTGTCCCCACATCTCCATGGCCTGCCTTACAGCTTTGCCGCTCAGGTTCATAAAGGTTATGGGCTTCACAAGGACAAATTTATCTCCCAGCGCATACACCAGAGAATTTCTTCCCTCCCAATCGAGATTTTTTCTTTTTGCAAAAACTTCCACTGCTCTCCATCCTATGTTGTGCCTTGTATTTTTAAAGGCCACCCCAGGGTTTCCCAGACCCACAAAGATCCACACCTATTATTCCCCTTTGGTCTCTTCCTCCTTAGCTCCTTCTTCCGCCTCTTCCTCTTTCTTCTTAGAGATAACCTCTGGCTCAGCTTCTTCGGCTACAACCTCTTCCTCTGCAACTTCCTCTTCGACCCTTTCAGCTACAACAAGAGCAATAACTGTCTCGGGATCTTCAAGAATCTCAACTCCCTCTGGTGGAGTTATGTCTTTAACTTTTACGAAATACCCTATCTCCAGAGCTGATATATCTACTTCTATTGCTTCTGGGATATTATCGGGAAGAGATTTGATGTCCAGTTCCCTAGTCTCGAACTCAAGGACACCACCCTTTTTGACACCAATGGCTTCTCCAATTAGCTTCACAGGGACTGTAACCTCAACTGGCTCGTCCATTCTAATAGCGTGAAAATCTATATGAAGGGGTTCATAGGTTACAGGATGGTACTGAACCTCCTTCAAAAGGGCATTATATTTTTTCCCTTCCACATCAAGAGATATGATGCTTGAACGAATATCGCTCCTTCTAAGCTTGGATGTGTATTCTTTAAAATCAATATAAAGATGAATGGGGTTGACTCCCTTTCCATAAATCACAGCGGGAATCATCCCCATTTTTCTTGCCTTTTTTGCCTTCTCTTTTCCCTTCTCTTCCCTTTTCTTGGCAACTACATCAAGTTTTTCCATACTATCCTCCTTATCTGAAAAGTTCACTAACCGATCTTTCTTCGTGAACTCTAACTAATGCCTCCCCAATAAGAGGGGAGATGTCAAGAACTTTTATTTTACCACATTCTTGGGCTCTACGGTCAATTTTTATGGTATTTGTTACTACAAGTTCCTTTATCACCGAATTTTTCAGTCTATCTATGGCAGGTCCTGAAAGAACGGGGTGGGTAATTGCTGCATAAACTTCTGATGCTCCTTCATTTTGCAGAACTTCAGCAGCATTCACCAAAGTTCCTGCAGTATCAACTATGTCGTCAATTATTATCACTCTTTTACCCTCAACTTCACCCACCACCTGAATGACCTCTGATTCATTTGGTTTTTTCCTTCTCTTGAAAAGGATAGCGAAGGGAGCATTCAATCGCTTGGCCATATCCATTGCCCTCTGAGCCCCCCCTGCGTCAGGAGAAATTATCATTATGTCTTCCATGTTTTTGAAATAATCAGCAAAAATTGGAAGGGCTGTCAGGTGGTCAACGGGAATCTGAAAAAAACCCTGAAGTTGTCCCGCATGAAGGTCCACTGTTATGATTCTGGAAGCTCCCATCTTCTCTATAATGTCCGCCACAACCCTTGCAGAAATGGGAACCCTTGGTTTATCCTTTCTATCCTGTCTGGCATAGCCAAAATAAGGGATAACAAGATTTATTCTCCTGGCGGAGGCTCTTCTCAATGCGTCCACAACAAGAAGCATTTCCATTATATGGAAATTAGCATCTCGGGAGGTGGACTGTATGAAGAAAACATCTTTGCCCCTGACATTTTCCTTTATCTGCACATAAATTTCACCATCGGCAAACCTGGATAGTTCAATATCACCCAAAGGTATCCCTGTATACTCTGAAATTTTCTCCGCAAGGGGTAAATTTGAACTCCCCGCAAAAATTACAATATCTTCCATTTTCAAGTGGCTGGGGAGGGAGGATTCGAACCTCCACATGGCGGAGCCAAAGTCCGCTGCCTTGCCGTTTGGCTACTCCCCAAAGGAAAACTTTCTGTATTCGGAGGAAGAAATTAGAGGAATCACCCACTTCCTCCACCTTTGAATTTTACCATAAAAAGCCATGGCCTGTTCACGGTGGGAAAAAATTTTGAAAAATGCACTACCGCTACCTGTCATATCCATCCCCATTTCAACAAGAACCGAGAGTTCTGGTCTTAGTGAAATGGCGGCAGGAAGAAGATGGTTTTTATAGATAGAAAAGTCGAATCCTTCTTTTGCAAGCCTGTCATATTCTTTATAGGCCTCGGCTGTTGATATCTCAAAACCAGGGTCAACAACCACAGCGTAACCTTCAAAATCATCCATCGGCTTCAGAATTTCTCCTATTCCCGAAACCTTTGCCCTTCCTCCTTTGAGGAAAAAAGGTACATCCGCGCCAATTCTACTGGCCAGCTCTGAAATTTCACGCTCATTCAAAATTTGACCTGCAAGGCGATTCAAAAGGAGAAGGGTAATTGCTGCATTTGAGCTTCCTCCACCCAATCCTCTTCCCTTTGGAATATTTTTGCGAAGGGTAATTTTAACCTCTCCTTCTATCCCTGTGGTTTTCTTAAATAGAGAAAATGCTTTATATACAAAGTTCCTTTCATCGCAGGGAACCTTTTCACCTGAACACTCAAGTATAAACTCTTTCGCTGGCTTAATATAGATCTCATCGTATAGACCTATGGTCTGGAACTCCGATTCTATAAGATGATAGCCATCCTCTCTTTTCCCTCTAATAAACAAATATAAATTTAACTTTGCGTATGAACGAGCCTTGAGCATATCCTTTCCAACCTTGTTTTCATGTATCCATGGGGAAACTCCAACACTGCACCTTTTCTTATATTAAGTATTCTTATAAGAGTTCCATCTCTGGTCTCCATTACTTTGACCCTTCCTCTTTTATCTTTACTAATAATCCTGAACTGAGAAGTTCCCTCACCTTTCCAAATTTTTCCCATTTCTTCAAGGGAAGGTATGTATGGAAATTTCTTTCTGAGGCTACTTAGATCACCGGACCAGCATTCCTTTCTTCTCCTGTCGAAAATAAACACTTTTTCTCCCTTGATGTTAAAGGAACATCCACCTATTTCGAGTCGGAAAAACGTTCCCACCCTGTAAAAGAATTTTCCTTTGACTCTACCTCCTTCCCCTGAAGCCTCAAACCATCCATTATAGCCTCCAGGAGTCAGGGAAGGGGAACAATGAGGAAAGGACAGAATTATAACTAGGACAATTAAAGCTTGAAGCCATAATCGTCCGGGCCCTTTATTTTTCCCTTTCCTCTCCTGAAGATCCTTCCCCTTAATCTCCTCGCCCTCCAGCAATTGAATCCCAGCTTGTCCGGGAACAAAATCACAAGAGCCATTATTACGAAGGCTAGGATAAAAAGAGAAATATCCCATAAGCTCATTTTAAAAGTCTTAAGACCTGTTTTACAAAATGAGGTTCTGGGAGAGCTCCTTCAAATTCTACCTCATCATTAACTACTATCTTTGGAACCGCGTAAACATGATATTTCTGAGCAAGTTCTGGAAATTCCTGAGCCTCTACCATTTCCCCTGTTATATATTCGTTCTCCAAGGCAAATTTATGAGCCATTCTAACCGCTGCAGGACAATAGGGACAGCTTGGTGTAACAAACACCTGAATTCTTACCGGGAAATCTATCTTTGCAAGCTCTTTTCTGGATCTCTCAGCGAGTCCTGAGTCTCCTTTGGAAACATCTATTATATCTCCAAGAAGGGCAGAAAATTCGTACCCGGCAGGTATCCCAAAAAATCTTATTCCGTAGTCTTTATCTCCAACCACCGAAACTGCTGGAACCTTGTCTATTCCATATTCCTGAGCTGCTTTGACATCTTCTTCCACATCAATTATTTCAAGGCTCAGTTTCTCATTCAACTGAGAAACCTCATCCAGAAGCATTGCGGTCTCCTGACAGTATGTGCAACCCTCATTCTTTTTAAATACCACTAATTTTACTGGATTCTGCATCTCTTCCAGCATTTTCTTGATTTCTGACCTGTCGTTATCGTTTAAAAACGCCATCTTCTTACCTCCATTTCTCTTTTTTCACTATATAAATCCTATCAAATTTGTCAAGATTATCTTATAATCTCCACCTCTCCTGAGCAGTCTTCTGGAAGTGGAGGCGAATTTGATACTATCAAACTGCCGTTTTTGCCAACACACCTGTATATAATGGTTTTTCTATCTCTCAAGCCTATAAGAGCAAGCACATTTTTTACAAAAGACTTAGTCTCTCTGTATGGCGGAATTCCCCCATACTTTCTTACAGCACTTTCACCAGCATTATAAGCTGCAAGAGCCAATTTTTTATCTTTGAATTTCTTCAAAAGTTCACTCAAATATCTAACACCTGCCTCTATGTTTTGTTCAGGGTCAAAAGGATCATCCGCACCATAAAGTTTTGCTGTTTCCGGCATAAGTTGCATCAATCCTATGGCTCCTTTTCTGGAAACCGCTCTCGGATTAAAGCCTGATTCAACTGTTATTAAAGCCTTAACCAGAGAAGCATCAATTCCGTATTTCCTTGCTTTTTCTACTAATATGGCATCATAAATTGAAGAGTTTACCCTTTTGTAGACTCTTTTTTTTCTGGACTTTTTAGATGAAGAAATAGTATTTGTCACCACAACCCTACCATTTTCGTCAACATAGGTAACTATGTCTGCTAATAGGAAAAAAGCCAGCAAGAAAGCTGCTGCGTACCTCAAAGAACCTCCTCCAGTTTATTGTAGAACATTTCAAGGGCTCTATCCACACCCATAGGATCTTTCCCTCCAGCCTCTGCAAAGGTTTTTCTTCCTCCGCCCCCACCCTTTATTTCTTTGGCTATTTCTTTGATCAATTGCCCTGCATCCAGTCTAACTGTAAGGTCGTCTGTTATCCCTATAACAAGAGAAGGTTTTCCATTCTTCTTGAATGCAACAAGCACAGCTGCAGGAGGGTATTTTTTTCTCAAATAATCAACAAGATTGTGTGCCTCTTCTCTTTCACCTTCTATTTTCAGGGCGATTACATTTACACCCTTAATCTTTTTCGGCTCCACCTCTTTAATTTCAATCTGTGAATTTTTCCTCTTTCTTGCCTCTTTTAATTCTTCTCTCAGTTTTTCTACATGTTCTCTTATTTTATCAAAGGGAACCCCCAGGGATTCCTGCAAACTTTTTATATCTTCTTCCTTTTTACGAGCCCACTTTAAAGCTTCTAATCCCGCAACAGCTTCTATTCTTCTCACACCAGCAGAGACGCTCTCTTCTGAAATTATTTTAATTAATCCTATATCACCGCTTCTTTCCACGTGGGTTCCTCCACAGAGCTCAAGGGAAAAATCTCCAACTGCTATCATTCTTACCTTATCTCCATATTTCTCGTGGAAAAGGGCCATTGCTCCTCTCTTTATAGCCTCTTCCTGGCTTGTAATCTCAACCACCACAGGATAGTTAGCAAGCACTGCTTTGTTGGCTATCATTTCAACTTCCTCAAGCTGTTTAGACGAAGGCTTTTCATAATGGGTGAAATCAAACCTCAGTCTGTGTTCATCAACAACAGAACCGCTCTGTTTAACATGGGGCCCAAGGACTAATCTTAATGCCTTGTGGAGGATATGCGTTGCAGTATGATGTCTTTTTATGGCGGCCCTTCTTTCCTTGTTAATTACGGCTATAACCTTATCTCCTGTTTTTACTTTACCTTTTTTGATCTTTACAAAATGCACAATAAGCCCAAGAGAAGGCCTCTGAGTGTCTATAACTTCGGCTTCAAATTCCTCTCCTTTTAGCCATCCAGTATCACCTACCTGACCCCCAGACTCTCCGTAAAAGGGAGTTCTGTCAAGAACAATTTCCCCTTCTTCTCCTTCCTTTAGTGAGGCAACTTTCTCTTCCCCCTTAAAGATGGCCAGAACTTTTCCTTCCCCTTCCTCTTCATCATAGCCAACAAATGTTGTATGGGGAAGGCCTTCATATTTTCTTTTTTCCTCAGCCTCTTCATATCCTTTCCACGCACTCCTCGCCCTCCTTCTTTGTTCTTCCATGTGCCTATTAAAGCTTTCCATATCTATTTCGATCCCCTTTTCTTTCGCAAGTTCCTGGGCAAAATCCACGGGGAAACCAAAAGTATCATAAAGTTTAAATACTTCCTCTCCAGGAACGACCTTCTCAGCCTTTTCTATTATTCTGTTTAAAAGCTCCTCGTATTTTTCCATACCCAGGGTGAGTGTCCGGTGAAAGCGTTGCTCTTCATTAAGAGTGATCTTTTCAACCAGTTCCAAGGATGCACGTAGTTCTGGATAGGCATTTTCCATAAGCTCTACTACAATAGATGCATTTTTGTAGAGAAACGGCCTGTAAATTCCGAGCTTCCTTCCGTGTCTATAAGCTCTTCTTATTATCCTTCGAAGGACATATCCTCTCCCTTCATTAGAGGGAATAACTCCGTCGCTAATAAGGAAGGTTATTGCCCTTATATGGTCTGCTATAACCCTGAATGAAACATCCAGTTTTTCATCCCTCCCGTATTTTAGCCCTGATTCTTCTTCCACAGCTGTTATTATGGGTCTAATTATATCAATTTCAAAATTGCTCAGTTTGCCCTGAAGAACAGAGGCTATCCTTTCAAGACCCATGCCTGTATCAATTGATGGGGAAGGCAAAGGAGTTAAATTTCCCTGCTCATCTCTGTTAAACTGCATGAATACCAGGTTCCAGAGTTCAAGATACCTGTCGCAATCGTCCTCTAAATTACAGTCTCCCATTTCCTCTCCGAGGTCGTAGTGAATTTCTGTGCTTGGACCGCATGGACCGGTGTCTCCCATTGCCCAGAAGTTATCCTTCTCTCCCATTCTCACAATTTTTTCCTCTGGCACCCCTATTGTTCTGTGCCATATCTCAAAGGCCTCTTCATCATCTTTATATATGGTTATCCATAGTTTCTCAGGGGGAAGCTTAAAAACTTCAGTGAGAAGTTCCCATGCATATTCTATAGCTTCTTTCTTAAAATAATCTCCAAAGGAGAAATTGCCCAGCATCTCAAAAAAAGTGTGATGGCGATGAGTATGGCCAACAACTTCGAGGTCATTATGTTTTCCTCCTGCTCTCATACACTTTTGTACGGAAGCAGCCCTCTTGTAAGATCTCTTCTCAAAACCCAGAAAAACATCCTTAAACTGATTCATTCCAGCATTCGTAAAAAGAAGCGTAGGGTCATTGGTGGGAATAAGAGATGAACTCGGCACAATTGTATGGCCCTTTTTCTGAAAATATTCAAGAAAGACCTTTCTAATATCAGACGTCTTCATCTCCTGCTACCTCCCTGGCAAGTTCTATGGAAAAACCTCTCTGAATCAAATATCTAAAAAGCTTCTCCCCCTTTTTCTTTTTCTTTTCCGCAAGTTTCATGGCAGCCTCTCGCTCATTCAGCTCCTTCGAAGCCTCTTTAATAGCATCTTCTGCAATTTCCCTGTTAACCCCTCTTTCCAGAAGCTCAGCCATAATTTTCCTGTCCCCATACAATTTCTTCCGCCTCAAACGAGCATATAAAATTGCAAATCTTCTATCATTTACCACCCCTGCCTTTTTCAATTTTTCCATTAATTTCTCTATCTCTTCTTTCATATATCCTTTTTTTAAAAGCTTCATGTAAAGTTCCCTCTCTGAATGCTCTCTTAAAGAAAGTATACGTGCAGCTGTATCTTCTATTTTACTGGCCGAACCTCTCGATTTCCTCATCAAGATTTTCCTTGTCTTTCTTTCCTTCTTCGAGTTTCAAGTCCAGATTTTTCTTTAGCTCCTTTTCCATTTCTTCCTTGGAAATATCTGCTGTTGAAGCAACTCCCATAAGTTTTAGTTTAAATTCGTTGGGGTTAGAGACCCATCTCATAGCCTCTTCCAATGATATAAAGCCCCTTTCATAGAGGTAGAAGATTGACTGGTCAAAGGTTTGCATACCGTATTGAGACGTTCCCTTTGCTATAGCCTCAGGTATCAGGAATGTTTTTTCCTTGTTTAGTATGCAGTCTTTGATAAATGGAGTATTTATCATTACTTCAACAGCTGGCACCCTTCCCTGCTGGTCCTTTCGCGGAATCAATCTCATTGAAATAACAGCCTTTAAAACTGAGGCCAGCTGAATTCTTATCTGCCTCTGCTGATTGGGAGGAAAAATTCCTATTGTTCTGTTCACTGTCTCTGTAGCATCAAGTGTATGCAATGTTGAAAGGACCAGATGTCCGGTTTCAGCAGCAACAAGAGCTGTCTCTATGGTTTCAAGATCCCTCATTTCTCCCACAAGAATTACATCCGGGTCCTCACGAAGCGCCTCTCTTAAACCATGAAGGAAGTTTTTAACATCCGTTCCCACTTCTCTCTGGTTTATTATGGACTTCTTATCCCTGAAGAGATATTCTATGGGGTCTTCAATTGTAATTATGTGCCTTTTCTTTGTTTGATTGATATATTCAAGCATTGCTGCAAGAGTAGTACTCTTACCAGAACCCGTTGTACCTGTTACAAGGATTAATCCCCTTTCTTCATCAGCTATTTTTTCTATGACAGGTGGAAGATTCAGTTCCTGTATGCTTTTTATTTTAGTAGGAATAACCCTTAAAACCACCCCTACACTTCCCCTCTGGTAGAAAATATTCACCCTGAACCTTCCCAAACCAGGCACACTGTAGGCAAGGTCTATATCCTTTTGTTCTTTAAATTTTTGTTTCTGATCCTGATTCATCATAGAAAGCGCCATTGCCAGAGTGTCTTCTGGCATTAATCTCTTGTTTAGTTCAATAAGGGGAACGAGCTCTCCATTTATTCTTAAGATAGGGAAATTCCCGACCTTGAGATGAACATCCGAGGCATTTCTTTCCACTGCTATTTTCAAAATTTCATTAATGTGCATTTACCCCTCCTATTGAATCTCCCCACAAAAGGGGCAGATTTTAGCGTCCTCTGGAATTATTCTACCACAGTTCCAGCATTTGGTTTTTCTTTTTTTAAAATCAGGTGTTCTAAAAAGAACTCTGGTATCTCTTTGCCCTGAAGCAAATGATTTAGCAACTTCCAGGAATTCCTGAGCTGAAGAATATCTATCAGCAGGATTTTTCATAAGAGCCTTCATAACCATTTCTTCTATGTCCACAGGGATTGAACTTACATACCTTCTGGGAGGGTCGATTTTTCCTTCCTTTGCCCGAGCGTAAATCACTCTTGGGTCTTTGTCATATATAGGGACCCTACCAGTTAACATTTCATACGCAATACACCCGATAGAATAAACGTCAGATGCAAAAGTTGCTCTTCCTTCAAACTGTTCCGGAGCCATATAGGGGGGAGAACCTATTCGTGTAGATGCAAATGTTTTCTCCATAAATCTTGAAGTTCCAAAATCCGTTATCTTCACGACACCCTGTTTTGAAATAAGGATGTTGGATGAGCGCAAGTCTCGATGAAGTACATTCTTTGAATGGGCATAAGAAACACCTTCAAGAATTTGAATAAGATAATCCAGTGCTATATTTACATCCAGCCTTTTCTTTTTCTTTATTAAAGTCGCAAGGTCAGTACCATCCACATACTCCATTACAAGGAAGAAAATCCCCTCCTTTTTTTCAACAGTTAAAAGACTCGCTATGTTGGGATGCCTTAAAAATGCCTGAAGTCTTGCTTCTTTTACGAGTTTGGAAAGATCCTCTTCCTGTCTATGGGGAACTTTTATTGCGACATCCTGGGCAAGCCATGTATCAAAGGCGAGATAAACGGTTCCAAATCCCCCCGACCCTATGAGCTTTAAGATCTTGTATCTTCCCAGCTTCTTACCTGTAATTATCACAAGATTATGATAGCATAAAAAAAGAAGCAAAGGATATTGCCGCGGTTTCTGCTCTCAATACATTTTCACCAAGGCCGATTTTTTTTAAACTGTTTTCCTCAAAAATTTTTTTCTCTTTTTCTGTCCATCCACCCTCCGGCCCCACGAGATAAACTCCAGTGTTCACAGAATCGCTGAATTTTTCTCCTCCAAAATCGAGGAAGTATTTGTTTTTAAAACTTTTAAAACGCTCCAGAACTTCTTCTATAGAAGATAAAATTTCTATCCTGGGGAGAAAGGGATTTTTTGATTGCTTAATGGCTTCTACAGCGATTTTATTAAGGCGATCCTTTCTCAAATTTCTTTTCTCACTTCTTTTAGAATAGAAAAAGAAAATTCCCGCAATTCCCAGTTCAGTAAGTTTTTCCACGGCTATTTCTGCTCTCTGTTGCTCAATAACAGAAAGACCTGCATAAAGTTCTTTTTTCCTTTTTGATTTCTCCAATTTATCAATCCTTACCAAGCTTCCTTTTTTATCCTGCCCCAGAAGCACTCCAAATCCGTAATTTCCCCTTCCATCCGTAAAAAAAAGTGTCTCTCCTTTTTTTATCCTCTTAACCCTAAGGTGCTGGTGTTCTCTGCCTTCTATCTTTATTTCTCCAATGGAAAGTTCTTCTAAAAAAACTCCATGCATTGCAAACAAGGTTTAATACCCCCTATGATAAGCATCAATAAAGCAGTAGCTAATTATCGTAAATTCTCTCCTGTGAATCTTCTTTTAGACTCCTCAGTTCTTCAAGGAGCTCCCTCTCCCTCCTCGACAGCTTTCTGGGTATTTCAACAACTATCTTCACAAAAAGGTCTCCCCTTCTTCTCTCTGACATATCTCTTATCCCTCTATTCTTTACAAGAAGCATGGTGCCGGGCTGAGTTCCCCCTGGAATTTCAAGATCGAACTTTTCTCCATAAAGGTCTTCTATCTTTCTTTTTCCGCCGAGTATGGCTGTTAGGTAATCTATTTTTAGGTCCATGTAAAGATTGGCCCCTCTTCTTTTGAAAAAGGGATGCTCTCTAACTCTTACAACCACATAAAGATCTCCCCTCAATCCATTATTCTTCCCAGCATCTCCTTCTCCTCTCAATACCAATCTACTTCCATCTTCTATCCCTGCAGGAATTTTTATCCTCAGTTTCTCACGCTTTTTCACAAATCCTGTCCCTCTACAAACACTACAGATCTTCTCCGGAATAAGACCCTTACCCCCGCAGCGGGGACAGGGTCTGGAAAAACGAATAAAAAAGTGCCCTTCAACTATTCTTCCGCTACCTCCACAGACAGGACACCTCCTATATCCCGCTCCTGGTTCAGCTCCTGAACCACCACAATTTGAACATACAGAAAGTCTTTCAACATTGATTTCCTTCTCAACTCCGAGAGCCGCCTCCTTTAGCGAAATACTAACCTCCACCCATATATCATTTCCCCTCTCTCTTCCTCTTCTTTCCGAAGGAGAAGTACCGAAATCAAAAAAGCTGGAGAAAATTGTATCAAATTCGCTAAATAGGTCCTCCCATGAGGACTGGAAGTTCACCTGACCCTTTAATCCTTCATGTCCATAAAGGTCATATATCTTTCTTTTCTCAGGATCTGAAAGAACGGAGTATGCCTCTACAATTTCCTTAAATTTCTCCTCAGCTTCTTTATCTCCCTGATTCCTATCGGGATGGTATTTAAGGGCTAATCTCCTATACGCTCTCTTTATTTCTTCCTGAGTAGCTTCTCTGCTGATTCCCAGTATCTCATAATAATCCTTTTTCATTCCCCTTCTCTTTCAAGTATATTTAGAATCTCCTCTTCAACACTTGAACTGAATTTCTTAAGCTCATTGTAAAATGCTTCGAGTTTCTTAAGGTTCTCCTCTTCTTCTTCCTTTAATATTGCTCTACCATCTGAGATAGCATCCATGATTTCTATCTTCCTCTCCGAAGGGAGTTTGTCTTTGAATCTGGTATATGACTTTTCAAGGGATGAGATTAAAGCTTCTATGTCAGACCTTCTCTGATTTATCAGTTTTCTTATCCTGTCCTGCTCTCTGAACTTTTTTGCCTCCTCAATCATCCGTTCTATTTCCTGAGGAGATAGACCCGAAGAAGGATGAATTTCCATTGACTGAGCCTTTCCAGTATCTCTGTCCCTTGCAGTAACTTTCACTATGCCATCAACATCTATTTCAAAGGTAACTTCAATCTGAGGAATTCCCTTGGGAGCTGGCCTTATTCCCACAAGGTCAAAATACCCGAGACTTTTATTAGCTGAGGCTATTTCCCTTTCCCCTTGAAGAACATGGATCCTGACCTTTGTCTGATTATCAGCTGTCGTGGTAAATATCATGGTTTTTTTCGTAGGAATAGTTGTATTTCTTGGAATGATAACGGTAAAGGTATCGTTTTTAGTTTCAACGCCCAGAGAAAGAGGAGTAACATCAAGAAGAACTATATCCTTTACTTCTCCAGATATAACTCCACCCTGAAGAGCAGCACCCATCGCAACTACCTCATCAGGATTAATATCCCTATAAGGTTCCTTCCCAAAAAATTCTGTAACTTCCTGAATAATTCTCGGCATTCTAGTTTGTCCGCCCACCAGGATCACTTTGGAAATATCCTCCGGGAGAAGGTCTGCATCTCTTAATGCTTTCTCCATAGGTTCTCTCGTTTTTATAATAAGGTCTTCAACAAGGGATTCGAATTTTTCCCTGGTAAGTTTTCTTACGAGATGTTTCACTCCCGTTTCATCTGTGGCTATAAAGGGAAGATTTATCTCTGTCTCTTCCACAGAAGAAAGTTCTATCTTGGCTTTTTCTGAAGCATCCTTTAATCTCTGAAGAGCAAGCTTATCTTGAGAAAGGTCAATCCCTGTCTCATTTTTAAATTCCTCGATAAGCCAGCTCATTATCTTTGCATCAAAATCCTCTCCTCCAAGCGAAGTGTTCCCTGATGTTGCAAGGACATTAAAGACCCCTTCTCTCACCTCAAGGATTGTAACGTCAAAGGTTCCTCCTCCAAGGTCATAAACAGCTATAACTTCATTTTTAGTCTTATCAAATCCATAAGCAAGAGACGCTGCTGTAGGCTCATTTATAATTCTTAAGACTTCAAGACCCGCAATCTTTCCTGCATCCTTGGTTGCCTGTCTTTGTGCATCATCAAAATAAGCAGGGACTGTTACAATTGCTTTATCTACTTCCTCTCCCAGATACTCTTCTGCACATTCTTTTAAATACATAAGAACAAGAGCGGAAATTTCCGGAGGTGCATATTTCTTATCATCAATTTCTATCCAGGCATCTCCATTTTCTGCTTCAATTATTTTGTAAGGAAATCTCCTCATTAGTTCCTGAACCTCTGGAGAATCATATTTCCTTCCCATAAGCCTCTTCACTGCAAATACAGTCCTTTCCGGGTTAAGCAGCATTTGTCTTTTTGCCAGCTGACCAACCAGCCTTTCTCCGCTCTTCAGGAAAGCCACCACAGAAGGAGTTATTCTTCCCCCTTCCTTGTTAGGAATAACAACAGGCTTTCCCCCCTCAAGATAGGCAATACATGAATTGGTGGTACCTAAGTCGATACCAACTGTTACCCCCATTAGTCACTCTCCATTTTTGGTACATAAACCTTTACGAGGGCGGGCCTT
>JAGHBF010000061.1 GCA_021161165.1 Candidatus Aminicenantota bacterium | reverse complement strand
GTTCCTTTGAATGAAAAAAGCCTTTATAGCATTTTCTATAGCTTATCTAATCTTTGCCATTACTGCGGATTTTCAGGTTTTAAAGAGAAACTACTCACTGGGAGAGGAGGGGACTTACCTCCTTTCTCAGCTTTCTTGGGGAGAATTAACGCCTGAGGCGTTAAATAATTTTAGAAAATTTTACCCAGCAGGGGGAAAAATAGCGGTTACATTGAGGGGAAAACCCATACTATATTCTCCGTGGGTATATGATTATATGGTAAGGCCTTTTTTCCTCATTTTTGGGGAAAGAGGCTTTTATTTTTTTAATTTATTGTTTATTGTTCTGAGCTTTTTCATAATTTACAGTCTTTTTAGTAATTCAACATGGTTTTTTTTGCCATTTCTTGCATCGTCCTTTCCCCTCTTTCTTCTTCTTGAAGGGCCTTATGCCCTTATACTTTTTCTTTCTTCCCTTCTTTTATGGGGAATTTTAAAAAAAGAACCTTATATAACCGGCATATCCCTTGGCTTTATTTCTTTTTTTAGCCCTTTGTTCTTTTTCTTTATTCCACTGATTGTGTTGCTGGGAAGTAAAAGACCTCTTCTTTCGTCAATTTTAGGATTTTCCGGTTTTTTTATTTTAGTTTTTTCAGGGCTTTTACTCGGTAGAGCTTTGCCCTGGGACGTTCCTGTATTGCTTGACTCGTATTTTTCCGTTTCATCTTTTCTTTCCAACCCGATAATTTTCTATGGAGGAAGCTTCCCGTTGTGGCAATTTCTCGTGGGTCGCTTTACAGGAATGCTTCTTTATTTTCCCGTGTTTCTTCTTCTGCTTCCTAAAAAAAATGAATGGGGATTTTTTATAACAGCACTTGCACTTCTAAGTATTTTTTTACTGGTTAATCCTGTGCATGCTCCATTTGGTTTTGTAGGAAATCCATGGATTTTTCCCGGAGTTGTTCTGGCTTTACCATTTATGAAAAGAAGGCTGTCAAAGACATGGACCCTTATTTCTATGCTTGCACTTTCAATTGTTCTCCTGCTTCCCTTCAGGTCCCTTTCGAACCCCCTTCTACATTCGAAGGTATTCCCATTCGGTATTTTCCCCCCTGAAGTTAATATCCTGGAGGCTCTTCCCTCTGTAAGGATCGGTGATAATTATCACCTGGACCTTAATTTCTACAATTATAAGGGAAAATCTCTTGTTCCAAGAGGAAAGGCAAAAGTTGAATTTATCAGAGTCTCTTCTGAGCCTGTGTTGAGGTTAGTAGTGCATAATCTTGCGGATGAAAATCAGGTATTTATTAAAGTTAACAGTTCAAAGAGAAAGGTAAAGCTCGAAAAAGGAGAAAGTTTTAATTTCGTATTCAATGGAAAAAGAGCAGGAAACGTATATTTTTACAGGGTCATTTTCAAATCACAGAGATGTAAGGTATACTTACCTTCAAAACTCTGTCTTGGAGCAAGACTGGAATGGTAATTAAATGCCCCTTATGCGGAAGCGAAGAAGTCGTTTTCTGGAAAAAAGGAAACTTTGATTATGAAAAGGCGGAGGCGGAGGATTTTAAGATAACCGATTCAGACTATGGTTTATTCCCCAGTTTAATGAGGTGCGAAAATTGTGAGCTCAGGTTTGCCGCTAAAATGCCATCTCCAACCCAGCTTGTCAGACTTTACTCGGAAGTGGTTGACCCTGAATACGAAGGAGAAAAGGAAGGTAGGGGAGAAAATTTCTATAGAATTCTAACGTATATGGAAAAACTCAAAAAACCCGGAACTCTCCTTGATGTGGGATCTGCAACAGGAATATTAATGGAACTTGCAGAAAAAAGAGGATGGAAGACTAAAGGTGTGGAAGCTTCAAAATGGGCCTGTGAGGTTGCTTCTTCCAGAGGATTGGAAGTTTATAACGGAGATTTTCTCGATTATCCTGAAAGTGAAAAGTTTAATGCTATAACAATGGTGGATATCCTGGAACACCTCGCAGCTCCTGGAAAAGCTATAGAGAAAGCAGGTAGATTATTGAAGCCAGGGGGATTACTTGTAATTGTTACCCCTGACATCGGAAGCATTACCGCCAGATTAATGGGCAGAAAATGGTGGCATCTCAGGCCACCCCACATTAATTTTTTTACAAGAAGAACTTTGAAATGGGCCGCTGAGAATTACGGGTTTAAAATACTAAAGGTTAGAAATTATATATGGAATTTCTCTCTCCATTATCTCGTAACCCGCTTCGGAATCGGTCGCAGGTATTTCAAATTCGGATTGCTTAAGAAGATAAAATTAAAATTAATTCTTTTTGATTCCATGGAGGGTTATCTTGAAAAACTACATTAGAGCTTTAAGATTAAGCAGGTGGCCAAGAAGCGCTTCAATTGTAATAGGAGCAGGGGCTTACTGGGCTATTGAAATGGGTTTTTCTATTCCAGGATGGAACGAAATATTTAAAGTTTTCTTCGCTTTCTTATTAACCTGGGCTATATCAACGTCAAATTATATAATAAATGAAATCTCCGATGCCCCATTTGACAAATATCATCCAGACAAAAGCAATAGACCTGTGGCCTCAGGTAAAGTAAAGTTATGGGTGCTCGGGCTGTTATTTATTCTCCTCTCCACTATTTCTCTATATGCGGCTTTTGTTTATTTTAATCGCATTTTCTTCTATTCTCTCCTTTCTCTTTTAGCCGCCGGTTTCCTTTATAATATTAGACC
>JAGHBF010000032.1 GCA_021161165.1 Candidatus Aminicenantota bacterium | reverse complement strand
CAACAGCGATATTTATGAGAAGACCCTCCAGATCATGAACCCAAGGATAGCAAGATTTGGAGTAAGGTTCGAATTCTAAACCAATAAAATCAAAAAAGGCGAGGGAAATTTCCTCCGCCTTTTTTTTATGCGTTTTTCTAATAAGTTACATCCTTTATAAAGGTAAGGTCACCGTTGGGATAAACTTTTACCCCCTTCAATCCTTTTCTAAACACAGCTACAGAATCGGGATACCACAAAGGAATGTAAACCAGCTCTTCTGCGATGATTTTCTGTATCAGGGAATAAATACGTTTTCTTTCTCGTAATTCATAAGTAACCTCAGCCTTTTCAATAAGACGGTCTATTTCAGGATTTATATATCGACCTCTGTTAGCCCCATTGGGTGGTATGGATTCAGAATGAAAAATGTATCTAAATATGTCAGGATCGGATATGCCCACCCACATAAGAAAATAAAGCTGGAAATTTCCTTTTACTATATTCATATAAAAAGAAGAGAACTCGGAACAATCCGTCTTCAAATTTATTCCAGCTTTTTCCATCTGAGCTTTTAAAATTTGAGAGAGCTCTCTTGAAAGTCTTGTTGCTGCGCAACTGAAATGTAAGGTTAAATTTGAATAACCTGCTTCTTTAATCAGTTTTCTGGCACTTTCTGGAGAATAATGAAGTGTAAAAACATCGGGTTCATAAGCCCATAGATAGGGAGGTAATACGGAGTTCGCTGGCTTCGCATATCCCCTCATCAAATACTTTATTATTTCATCCCTGTTTATCGAATAGCCAAGAGCAAGCCTGATTTTTCTATTTCTTAAAACAGGATCAGCAAAATTTATCCCTATGTAAGCAAAGTTTCCTCCCTGTCCCCTTTTAATTTCGAGTTCCTTATCCTTTTTTAATTCCTCTATAATGTCAGGGGTAAAACCGTTTACCACTATGTCTATCCCACTATTTTTCAGCTCAAGAGCTCTTGTAACTTCGTCGGGAATAATTTTCACAATAATCCCATTATTTTTGACTCCATATTGAAATGGATTGGGCTTTAAGAAAAAAGCTTCCTTTTCTCTTTTATATAAAAAATAGGCACCGCTGGATACAGGGTGTTTCCCAAAATCTTCATCTGCTCCTTCAGGGACAATCCCAAGGGTAGCATTTATAGGAAATGAAGAATAGGGTTTTTTCAACTTAAAAATCACCATATTCTCTGAAGCTGAAACTTCCTTTATCATCCACAGGGCTCCCTTCCTTATGGTTCTTATTTTCCCTTGAAGAATAGAATTATAGGTATAAGCAACATCTTTGGCAGTGATTTCCTTTCCATTGGAAAATTTAATACCCTTTCTAAGCTCAAAAACAAATCTATCTTTCCCTTCTCTCCAGAATTTTTCAGCAATATCAGGAGAAAGTGAGCCATTCCTTTCCCTTTTTAAAAGCCCTCTGTAGAGAAGCTGATGCATTCTCTGAGAAACCTGGTCTGTTCCAACTCTGGGATCAAGGCTTGTGGGAAAATTTTCAAGCGCGATTTTAATGTATCCATTCTGCTCTCCGTGTGGATCACTACAGGAAATAAAAACAAAAGACAATAAAACCAAAGCAATATATTTCTTCACTCTTCTGCAGTTATCTTATGGTAATAGTCGAGAACATGCATATGGTCTTCTTCAGAACAGAATTCTTTGGGTTCTGTACCAGGAATAAACGCCTCGTCTATCGTGTGAATACAGAAAGGCATGGCAAGTTTCCCGGTATATGAATCAATTTTCACAAATATGATGTTTGGAGGAACCTGAAATTTTTCAACAGGACGGTCCTTAAAATAGGCTTCCATGAATTTTACCCAAATTGGTAAGGCAGCCCTTGAGCCTGTTTCATCCTCTCCAAGAGTTTTTTTTACGTCAAATCCAACCCATACCCCAGCTGTTATGGAGGGTGAAAAACCGACAAACCATGCATCTGTATATTCATCCGTAGTTCCCGTTTTCCCTCCAACGGGTCTTCCAAGTGCTTTTGCTCTCCATGCTGTTCCACGCTGGACGACGCCCTGCATCATATAGGTCATTTGATATGCAATCTCTGGAGATAAAACAACGTGAATTTTTCTTCTGGAAACCTCAAGGATGTTACCGTATCTGTCTTCTATCTTTTTTATAAAGAAGGGTTCTATTCTTATACCCCTGTTGGGGAAAACAGTAAAAGCAGAAGTCATCTCTGAAAGCTTCACCTCAAACGACCCTAAGGCTATTGATAAATAGGGTTTAAGTTCAGAAGTAATTCCAAACCGCCTTGCTGCTTCAACTACTTTTTCTGGGGTTATGGCAGCAACTAATTTGGCTGTAACAACATTTCGGCTCTCCTCAAGACCTCTTCTAAGTGTTACCCAACCCTTAAAGACTTCATCGTAATTCTTTGGTTCCCAGACTTCCCCTGTCCATGGGTCAACGAAACTGACAGGTTCGTCTATTATTATGGAGGCTGGAGTCCATCCGTTTTCAAATGCTGTAGCGTATATAATAGGCTTTATAGTGGAGCCTGTTTGACGCATCGCCTGCATGGCCCTGTTAAATTGACTCCTTTCAAAAGAATATCCCCCAACCATAGCTTTTATTTCGCCGGTTCTGTGGTCAATAGCTATGAAAGCTCCCTCAACCTCTGGAATCTGATCAAGAGAAATTCTGATGTTATTATCAAGTTTTTCCTCTACCTTAACATAGATAACATCACCTTTTCTGAAAAGCCTTCTCAGAGAATTCGTTCTTGTCCATGCAGCATCTCTTAGCATCAAAGTCGGTTTATAATCTGCCAGTTTCAAAACAGCTTTTTTCCTTTCCACTGACAGGACCACGGCAGGATAGATTTCTCCCTCTATAATGCCTTTCTTCCACTCATCGGGACTATACTTTTCAGGGTCTATCCCATTCTTCAAAAGATTAAGCTCAGGCTTTCTCCAACCCTGACGTTTATCCAGCTGTTTCAGGCCCCATCTTAGCGCCTTCTCAGCTGCCCTTTCAAGCTCAATGTTCATGGTTGTATAAACCCTCAATCCCCCTCTATAGACAACATCTGCCCCGTATTTCTGTGCAATGTATTTTCTGACTTCTTCAAGAAAATATGCACCCACCTGATTTGCTTCTCTTTTGTGAATATCAACCACCCCAAGAGGTTTCTTTACCTCTTCTGAAGCAACCTTTTCAGTAATATAACCCTCTTTTGCCATATTTATGAGAATAAAATTTCTTCTCTTTAAAAGTTTCTCTGGCGCAACATAAGGCGAAAGCCTGGCAGGAGAACGAGGCAAGGCAGCAAGGGTAGCTGCCTCGTGAGGTTCAAGTTCCCATACGTGTTTTCCGAAGTAGAACCTTGATGCAGCTTCAACTCCGTAAATTCCATGACCAAGATATATGTTATTAAGATAAAAGGTAAGGATCTGGTCTTTTGTATAATTTCTCTCAATCTGAATCGCAAGAAGTAATTCTCGTATCTTTCTTTTCAGTGTTTTCTCCCTTGTTAAAAAAAGCATCCGGGCAAGTTGTTGAGTTATTGTACTCGCTCCCTGAATCTTTTTCCCGGCTTTTATATCAACTATGATAGCTTTTATTATCCTGGGAATGGAAAATCCGAAATGATGATAAAAATCTCTGTCTTCGGCAGTGACAAAGGCTTTTTTTACAACATCTGGGATCTTAAAAGAAGGCACAGCTATTCTCTTCTCTATGGAAAATCCTCCTATTATAGTTCCATCATCAGCAAAAACCTGGGTGGATTCGGAAAGATGTGTTCTTTCAAGCTCCTCTATACGAGGAAGATTACGGTTATAGCTCAGGATTAATCCAATGAGAATTCCAGTAAAAACTCCTCCCAGAGAAGCTATTGCTATCTTCCATAT
>JAGHBF010000144.1 GCA_021161165.1 Candidatus Aminicenantota bacterium | reverse complement strand
ATCTTATAAAGAGAAACGGAATATTAAAAAAATACAGAGACAAAGAAAGGGAGTTAGTATTCGAAATGAGAATAGAACTTAAAAATCTGGAACTTGAAACGGAAAAAAGGCTGGAACCGACACTAACCGTCTTCCAGATGAAGGAATATAAAAAGCTCAAAATAGAACAGAGAGAAAAAATAAGACAGAAAAGAAAAAAAAGAATGTTTTAAAAAGGAGGAAATTCAACTATGAAAAAAACGCTTGCTATCATAATTGTTGCTATTGCTATAGTAGCGGTAATTGCCGGTGTGGTTTACAAACTTAAGGCAAAGAACCCGGCAGGGGAATTCAGATTTGTAGAGATAAAAAGAGGGGATATAGAGACAACAATCTCTGCCACAGGAACTCTCAGTGCACTTCACACAGTGGAGGTTGGAACCCAGGTATCCGGAAGAATTGCTCACATTTATGTGGATTACAATGATATAGTAAAAAAGGGCCAGCTCCTTGCGGTTCTGGACACTTCCCTCCTTGAGGCTGCGCTCATTGAAGCTGAAGCTACGTATGAAAGAACAAAAGCCCAGTTAGAAAAGGCTGAAGAGGATTATAAACAGAGTCTGGCACTTTACAAAAAAGGAATAATAACAAAGTCGGAATTTATTACGGCAAAAACAAACTATGAAGTTCAAAAAGCCGCCCTTAAATCTGCTGAAGCTTCTCTAAAAAGGGCAAAGCGGAATCTTAAATATGCCTATATATACTCCCCAATTGATGGAATAGTAGTAGCCAGGAATGTGGAAGAAGGACAGACAGTCGCAGCAAGTTTTCAGGCTCCCACTCTTTTTGTAATAGCCGAAGACCTGTCTAAAATGAGAATCCTCGCATACGTTGATGAAAGCGACATAGGACAAATAAAAGAAGGGCAAAAGGTAAGGTTTACTGTTGAAGCATATCCTGACAAAGTCTTTTCAGGGGTAGTAAAACAGATATGGCTCCAGCCTCAAACCATTCAGAATGTAGTGAATTATACCGTTGTCATTGAAGCAGAAAATCCAGAAAAAATCCTTCTCCCCGGTATGACAGCAACTATAGATTTCATAATAGAACAGAAAAAGAATGTTCTCCTTGTTCCCAATACTGCTCTTAGATTCCAACCACCTCAGGAAATGATGGAAGAAGCTATGAAAAGATTCATGGAAAGGATGGCCAGGCTCATGAAAGAAAAGGGAATAACCCGTACAGGAAACTCAGCCAGCCGAAGGACTTCCTTCAACTTAAATAATTCCAGGAAGAGAGCCAGATTGTGGTACCTGGATAAAGATGGCAACCTTACCTTTACGTATGTTGTTCTCGGGTCCACAGATGGGCACGTAACAGAAATTGTCAAGGGAAGAAACATTAAGGAAGGGATGAAAGTTATAAGCGGTATAGTGACCAGCAAAGAAAATTCCTCAAGACGCAATGCACCATCTACTTTTAGAAGATTCAGACCATTTTAGGAGGGAAGGGTGACAGAAGTAATAAAGATGGAAAGAATAACAAAGGTTTATCAGATGGGAGAAGTCAAGGTCCACGCACTAAGAGGAGTTGACCTTTCCGTTAGAAAAGGAGAGTTTGTGTCTATTATGGGCCCTTCTGGTTCAGGAAAGTCAACACTTATGAATCTCATTGGCTGTCTGGATACCCCAACTTCGGGAGAATATTTTCTCGAAGGCGAAAATGTAAATACTCTTTCCAATAAAGAACTTGCTGATATAAGGAATAAAAAAATTGGATTTGTATTTCAGAATTACAATTTATTACCAAGAACAACCGCCCTGGAAAATGTGGAACTACCCTTAATTTATGACAGGACAGGAAGAATAAAAAATCCAAGAAAGGCTGCAAAGGAAGCACTTGAGCGGGTGGGGCTTGCTGATCGCATGCACCACGTTCCAAACCAGTTGTCGGGAGGAGAACAGCAGAGAGTTGCAATAGCAAGAGCAATAGTTAATAACCCTGCCATAATTCTCGCTGATGAACCCACGGGAAACCTGGATTCAGTTTCCTCTTTAGATATAATGTCGGTTTTCCAGGCCCTTAACCGTGAAGGCATAACCATAATACTGGTAACCCACGAAAAGGATATTGCTCTTTACACTAAAAGGATTGTAAGAATAAGAGATGGAAAAATCGTTAAGGAAATAAATGTCAATGAACCAAGAGATGCAATTAAAGACCTCGAAGAGTTGAAAAAAGGACTTGCTCTTGAAGAGGAAATTGAAATGCAAGAGGAGGAACTGTTATGAGGTTTTTCTCAAATCTTCTTAAATCTTCGTGGAGAAGCATTCAAAGGAACAAAACAAGAAGCCTTTTAACTTCCCTTGGAATAATTATAGGAGTAAGCGCTGTAATTATTATGGTAGCAATAGGACAGGGAGCTCAAAGAAGCATTGAAGAACAAATTGCTTCGCTTGGTACTAATATGATAATTGTCTTTCCGGGTGTTGCAACTACTGGCTCAGTCAGAATGGGTGGAGGGACATATGTAAGGTTCACTGAAGATGACGTGAAAAAACTCAAGGAGGAAGCCACTCTTGTAAATGGTATCTCAGCAATTGTTAGAACTTCCGGGCAAATAATTGGTGGAGGAAGTAACTGGTTCACCTCAGTTCTTGGAGTTTCCCCTGATTATATTGAGATAAGAGAATGGCCTGTTGAAGAAGGAGAATTTTTTTCAGAAAGAGATGTGGTCTCTAAGGCAAAAGTGGCGGTTCTCGGAAAAACCGTGGCAGATGAGTTATTTCCTGACGGTAATGCGGTGGGAGAACGTATAAGAATTAGAAATTTGCCCTTTAAGGTAATAGGAGTTCTTTCTGAAAAAGGACAGGATTCAAGGGGATTTGACCAGGACGATTTAGTACTTGTCCCATATACTACCGCTCTTTACAGATTAAAGGGCGGCAGATACATTGATACAATCATACTCAGTGCAATATCACAGGATCAGATAGATGCAGCCCAGGAAGAAATAAGGGCAATTTTAAGAGAATCCCACAGGCTTCAAGACTGGCAGGAAGACGATTTCAGGATTAGAACCCAGACTGAAATAATAGAAAGAGCCACCGAAACATCCAAGGTACTTACATTGCTTCTCGCCTCAATAGCTGCAGTCTCGCTCATAGTTGGAGGAATTGGAATTATGAACATAATGCTTGTATCCGTTACGGAGAGGACAAGGGAAATAGGAATAAGAATGTCTGTTGGAGCCAGAAGTTCTGATATTCTTATTCAGTTCCTTTCAGAGGCAATTGTTCTCAGTTTAATAGGAGGCATAATAGGAATCCTTATCTCGTTCCTGGCAGTGTTTCTTATGAATAGATTTACTTCTCTGACCCCAATAATTAATCCAGGAATTGTTTTAATCTCCTTTCTTTTCGCAGCAGCAGTTGGAGTATTTTTCGGCTTCTATCCTGCAAGAAAGGCTGCTAATTTGAACCCAATAGAGGCGCTGAGGTACGAATAGATTCGGTAATTAAATTGAATTTAGCAAAAAACTCAAGAGGATGATTGAACTGGGCACTGTTAAGGAAAGAGAAGAGTATTTAAAATAGAATAAGAAACAAAGGGGATGGATATCAAAAAAATCCCAGAGCTCAGGTATTCTGGGCATTAAGTAAAGTGTTCGGGAAATAAAAAGAGGTAACAAATTGGTAATGTCAATTTAATTGTGTCACCCCCATTTTTTCTCATTTTCTAAACACCTCCATCAATGTATCAGAATACCTGAGCCTTCTTGACAAATATTTTTCGTTCTTTTGACTAAAGAAAAGATAAAGGAATTTGTCAGCGCTTTTTTCAGACTGAAAATATCCCCTTATTCTGGTGTAATCTTTGAGCTCCTTAGACAATCTTTCCATCCAGTTTGTTGTGGAAAAGTAGCTTCTTATCTTGTTTGGGAATTTAAGGAAGTAAGTATAATTGTCTATCTTGTTTCTCAAATTAGATATACTCCTGTAGATTCTTCTCCATTTCTCTACAAAAAGCCTCATTTTCTCTTTCCCTTCTTTCTCATCCTTACAATCCATTATTTGATTAAGCTCTTTTAATATTTCATCCCAGTGCCTTTTTTTAACCCTGTTTTTTAAGTTCCTCTTCAGGTGAAACCAGCATAATCCGTGCTCTGCTGCTGGGAAAACTTCTTTTATTGCACTTTCTAT
>JAGHBF010000062.1 GCA_021161165.1 Candidatus Aminicenantota bacterium | reverse complement strand
CAACCAGCCTGCTTATGTCCCAATTGAAGAATATTTCAGGAGAAGGCGTTGAGGCGGTGGTATTTACTTTTGTTTTTAGTCATGTTCATTTATGCTGAGCCCAAAAAGGAAATAATAACTGTGGGAGAACCAGTTGTGATCGAATCTGAAAAGGACCTTCAGTTTTCCCCACCTTTTCATCTTTTAAGCAAAATGAGACAGGGGAATAAATATAAATACGTTATAACCGTTTTTAAGCCAGGACTATATTCAGTGAAAATCGGGGAAAGATTCTATCAAATAGAGGTGGAATCAGTATTGAAAGGAGGGGAGGAATTAAGTGAAATACAACCTCCCCTTTCGGTGCCCGGCAATCCCTCCTGGGTTCTTGTAAGAGTCGGGGGATTTATGCTCCTTATATTCCTTTCATTTGGCACATATTATTTACTCAGGAGAAGAAAACAAAGGGAGGTTACCCCAGAGGAGGAGCTGGAATTCAATTTAAATTTGGCGAAGAAAAAACTGGCAGAAGACAACCTGGATAGTTTTTATTCGATACTTAGTTTTGCTTTAAGGAATTTTCTGCAGAAACGAAAGCGTATACCTGCTCTATCTATGACTTCGAGTGAACTTGAATCTGTGGAAAAAAGCTGGATTCCATATGTTATAAAAAGAGCTGAGCTGGTGAGATTTGCTGGGATGTCTGTAGAAAAAGAAGGTGCGGAAATGGATCTGGAGAGAGCTTTAAAATTTCTTGAGGAGAAAAAGAATGAAGTTTCAGCGGCCTGAATTCCTTGTTTTGTTGCCGATTTTTATTGCCCTGGTTTACTTCCTTTTAAAAAGGAGAAAATCTTCCCTGGGACTTGGAAATATAAGATTTTACGTGGATTCAACCCCCACTTATTTGAGGTATTTGTTAAAATTGCCTGAGTTTTTACTTGTAACTTCGCTTTTTCTCGCAATTTTTTCTGCCTCTGAAGTTTCCATTGCTTCAAGGTACAGAGAGGTTTATCTCCCGGGTATAGACATAATGATGGTGCTGGATGTTTCAAGGTCAATGGCAGCCGAAGATTTTTCACCCCGCAACAGGTTTGATGTTGCGAGAGCAGTTATAAAAGATTTTGTAAACAAAAGAGTCTCCGACAGGATAGGACTCGTTGCCTTTGCAGGGGCCCCCCTTTTGATATGCCCCTTAACCCTCGACCACCAATTTCTTTTAGATTCTCTAACGAATCTAAGTATTGGGGAAATTGAAGATGGGACAGCTATTGGACTTGCTCTCGTAGAAGCGGTGACAGACCTTCAATCCAGCAGGTCATCCAGGGTGATTATCCTTCTTACCGATGGAGTAAATAACAGAGGAGAAATTTCTCCTCTTGATGCGGCGATGATGGCAAAAGAGGCGAGAATAAGAGTTTACACGATCGGTGTCGGTAAAAGGGGAATGGCCAGAATTCCCATAGAATCCGGTGTGGGAATCAGATACATTGAGAGAAAAGTAAGTATTGATGAAGATACTCTTTCAAAAATTGCCTCCCTTACCAATGGAAAATATTTCAGAGCAGAAGACCCTATAGCTTTACGCACTATTTTTAAAGAAATAGATTCTCTTGAGAAAAGAAGAACAAGGGTGAAGATAAGTTCTACATACAAACCAATTTATTGGGAAATAAACATCGTTATACTTTTGCTGCTCTTGACCTGGCTGTTAGTGAAGATTTTTATTCCAGAGGTGCCATAATGAGTTTCGAACATTTGAATTTCTGGTGGATTGTCCCTGTTGTTTTAGTCCTCTGGGTTTTGCACGTATTATTCTGGTGGAAAAAGAGGAATATTTTTAAGCAAACCAGGAATCTTCCCTTGCTGGAAAAGGAATATCCTTTACTAAGAAAGTTCTTTCTATTGTTTGCCCTGATTTTTTTGAGTATAGCACTTCTTTCGCCAACATGGGGGGAAGGGAGAAAGAAGGTGGAATCCTCGGGGAAGGATGTTATATTTGTCCTGGATTTGTCCAACAGTATGTTGTGTCAGGATGTTTCTCCTTCAAGACTTAAAATTTCAAAATTCCTCATTGAAGAAATTGTAAGAAGGGGCGGAGGAGATGATAGATTTGCTCTTATTGGCTTTGCCAGTGAGGGAAGGATATTTTCTCCTTTTACCTCTTCAAGGGAGGGATTTCTTAAAATCCTGGATTTTTTGGAGCCGGATGTTTTAAGGCAGGGTACAGATATTAATGCAGCATTGAAGAAGGTGCTGAAGCTTATTGAGAAATCTCCCAAAAGAGGCAAAACTGTTGTAATACTAACAGATGGAGAATTTCACGGGGAAAACTGGGAAGATACTGCTGCCAGTTTGAGTAAATCAGGGGTGAAAACTTTTGTTGTAGGAGTTGGTACTGCCTCTGGTGGGAATATAGTGCTTTCAGATGGTTCTATTAAAATGGATTCATTGGGCAGAGAAGTCATTACTGCCTTACGAAAGGAAGAGATAGAGAAACTTGCAGCAGGGCTGAATGCAGATGAATTGATATTAACAGAAGTGTCTGTAACAGATGTTATAAAAAGAGTGCTGGAAGGCGCAATGGAGATGTCTCGTTTTCATTTTATTACATATTCAATTCCCAGAGGGTATATTTTCGTTTTTCTGTTCTTTATAAGTTTATCCCTAAGTCTTTTCTGGAGCAGAAGATGAGGAAAATTGTATTGATTATACCTCTATTATTGTTCTTTCACTGGTTCGACCCCTTTGCAATGTTGGTGGAAAGGGGGAACAGGGCGTATGCTGAAAGTCAATACAGAAAAGCCCTTGATTATTATTTAAGGGCCTTAAGTAAAAGAGATATTCCAGAGATACATTATAATATAGGTTGTGCCAGATACATGCTTGGTGAATATAAAGAAGCCGAACGGGAAATTAAGAAATATCTTGAAAATCGCCATGATTATAGAGCCGTTTTTAATCTCGGAAATATTTATTTTCGTCAGGGAAAGTATCAGGAAGCAATAGAACAGTACAAACAAACCCTAATTCATAATCCTTTCTTCATGCCAGCAAAAATAAATCTTGAACTTGCGCTAAGGAAGATTGAAGAAAAAGAAGCTCCTTCTCAAAGCCCGGTGCCTGATGTTATAATGGATTTCCTCAAAAAGAAGGAAAAGGAGGTTTTCAGGAAAAGGTGGAAATCAAAGGGAAAATCAGTTCAAAAGGACTGGTAATTTTAATCCCTATATTTTTTCTATTCTCCAGGCCAGTTCTTTTTCACACTGTGGACAGAAAGATTGTCTATCAGGGTCAACAAGTCATCCTTACCTCGTGGATAGCCTGTTCCACCCGGCCTGAAATGGTTAACTGGGATAGAATTCCCTCCTTTAATGGGTTCTGGATGGAGGAAGTTAAACCTGAGAAGAGAGTTACATTTTTAAATATAGGTGAAAGAGGGTGCTGGGCTTATTCTGTCAGGGCCTTCGCCCTTTTTCCACAGAGGGCGGGTATCCTGCAAATAGGGGATGGGAAAGCAAGAGTTTTTATAAGAGGCAAAGAGTATGTTGTCAAAGGGAATATATTGAGTGTAAGAGTGCTTGCTCTTCCTCCCGGAGCAGATTGGTTTGGGGATGTTAAACTTTCGTTACGGACAATCCCTGAGGAGGGAAAAATAGAATTAATAGCTGAAGTTGAGGGAAATCCTGACCTCTTACCTGTTCCAAAAATAGCTGACCTAAAAGGAGATTTGATTTATGTAGGTTCTTCCGTAGAAAAAAAATTTGAGAAAGGGATCTTGGAGGGGAAAAAGAAATTTGTGTATCTTTCCAAGTCCACTAAGATTTCGTGCGGAGGTTTTTACTTCAGGGTATTTGACCCTAAAAGCAAAAAAATCAAGATAATATCCAGCCCGTCATTTAGCATGAGCAGGAAAACGAAGGGGAATCCAAGAGAAATTTATGGTTTCCGAGAAGGATTTGAAGATTATACTCCTCTTTTTTCAATGAAAGTATACTGGATTATTTTCGGGGTTTTTTCTTTTTTGTTGGCTGGTTCTTTGGTGATCTTATTTAAAGACAAGATGTTCCGAAAAGAAAAAAGCTCCGACAGACTACTTGAAGAAATTTCCATGAGATTAGAGGGGTTAACAAAGGAAGAATTTTATGAAACTATTTCCAGGTTGATACCTCAAGAAAGCGAGTTAAAAAGAAAAATAGACCACATAAGATTTTCTCCTTTTAAGGACTCTATTGAAGAGAGAAAGGAAATTCTTAGAAAAGCGAGAGAAGAATTGGCGAGGAGAAAATGAAGTTAATTTTGCTTCTTCTCTTTGTCTTAAATCCGGCGAAGGATAGCCTTGTGAAGGAATACTATTTAACCCATTCCGGGAATGCTGCTTATAATATAGGAGTTATTGAGTACGAAAAGGGAAATTATCCAGAAGCAATATTCTGGTGGCGAATAGCATGCCTGAAAAATCCAGAAGATTTCCAGGCTGAATCAAACATAAAGACTGCGAAAAGGAAATTGGGACTTTCAAGTGAGTTTATCAAGTTTCATCCAAGAGGGAAGTTTTTTAACCCAGACCTTTTCGCCGTATTGTTTCTGGTGGTGTTTGGACTTCTTTCCATTTATATGTTATTGTCCGCATTTAAAATCCTTAAGTTCCATAAAATTTTAGTTTTAACCCTTGCCATCTTTTCTATTCTGTTTTTTTATATTTCTTTTAAGCAGTGGCACTCTTATAGAAATCCTGCTGTATGTGTTGTTATGAAAAATACTTATATTTATCACGAACCCGGGGGTAAGGCTGAAATAAGCGAGATAAAAGCAGGTGTGGAATTGAAAATAGAGAAGGTTGTGGGAGCCTGGGTTAAGGTTAAAACTCCCTGGGGAGGGAGTGGATGGATGAAGAGGCAGAATTTGAGGCTTATTCTTTCTATATAAAAGAATTTGGCAACCGGCCTTCATAAGAGTAAAATTTTAGTAAAATTTAAAATAGGAGGTAAAAAATGCAGGAATGGATTTCTGTGAAAATCGATGACCTGTTTGAAACAGTAGTTGAAGTTTTTGAAAAATTAGGAGTGCCGAAAGAAGATGGAAAGATCATAGCAGATGTTTTAATTTCTGCCGATAGAAGGGGAATAGATTCTCATGGGGTAGCCAGATTGAAGAGATATGTGGATGGAATAAGAAATGGAGTTATGAATCCAAAAACTGAAATAACTGTGGTTAAAGAAACCCCTGTTTCCATGGTGGTTGATGGTGGGGCAGGAATGGGACAGGTTGTAGCATACAGGGTAATGAAGAAATGTATAGAAAAAGCAAAGAAGAATTATTTATGTTTTGCCACTATAAGGAATTCTAATCATTATGGAATAGCCGGATATTATTCCATGATGGCTCTTAAGGAAGGACTTATAGGAATTTCTATGACAAATGCTGCTCCACTTGTTATCCCTACATTTGGTAAAGATGCTGTGCTTGGAACAAATCCCATTTCAGTTGCTGTCCCTGCTAAGAACGAAAAACCTTTTGTGCTTGATATGGCTACTTCTACTGTTCCAAGAGGAAAACTTGAAGTATATAACCGTCTCGGGAAAAAGATTCCTTTAATGTGGGCTACAGATGAAAATGGAGTACCTACCGATGATCCCGCCAGGGTCCTGAGGAACCTTCTCGAAAGAAAAGGAGGAGGGTTACTTCCCCTTGGCGGAGCTGATGAATTAACGGGTGGCCATAAGGGATATGGACTGGCTCTGCTTGTGGACATTTTCTCCGGGGTATTTTCTTCAGGAGCGTGGGGAACTGATGTTTATGGTAAAAAAGGCCAGCCAGCAAATGTTTGTCATTTCCTTGGTGCAATCTCTCCAGATGCGTTTATAGGGTTAGAAGGAATCTCTGAAAACATGGACAATATAATAAGAATGCTGAAAAATGCTCCGAAAGCAGAAGGTAAAGACAGAATTTATATACACGGAGAAAAGGAATTTGAAAAAGAAAAAGAACGAAATGAAGAGGTTCCACTTTATTACAAAGTCTACGACACGATAAAGTATATCTGTAACGAACTGGGAGTGGAATTTAAACTTTAACTTTGCTAACGGCCTGCTCAGCATCAAGAATAGAAGCTTCTGTGCTCAAGTATTTCCAAGAACCCATTCTGCCTGCTATATAGATGTCTTTCTTTTTCAAAAATTCCTCCAGTCCGTCTCTGATTAGTTCAGTCTCTCTTGTGGGAATAGGATAAGCATAGGGGAGGAAAATTTTCTGGTGTATAACAATTTTTCCTTCAAGCAATCCCAATTCTGTAAGTGTTTTTATTGCCTCATGCATGTCAGAATCTTTTCTTTCCTTTCCGCTAAATTCGAGATAAAGGGAGTGAAAACCTTCTGGAGCCATATTTCTGGAAAAATTTGAATAAAACCCCAGCCTATAAAAAGAAAACTTTTCCTCTGGGAAGTAAATCCAATGATATTCAGGAATTTTTCCTTCGAAGCCTATATTAAAAACAGTTACAGAGTTTGCCTTTAATATTGAAGAAGACAGCGATAATATTTCCTCCCTGGGCGTTATTATTTTTAGAAGTTCAAAAAGAGGTATGGTGGAAAAAAGAACGTCGTATTTAAATTTTTCATTTTTTGTAATGACTGTTTTTGTTTCAGTATTTATTTCAATGGCTTCGGAGTCTTCTATTACTTTTATCCCTTGAGAATATTTCCTGAAGAATGCAAAAGCTCCATCCTTTTTTGGATAGTAAAATTCAGGGTTATAGCCCAATCCTTTTATAATCCTTCCCTGGGAGCCATTATAAATTTCTTCTATGGTGGGCCGAGGAATAGCCCATTCTGCCCATAATGCTGACATTTCTTTAAGGTCTACTCCCCAGAACTTCCTATTGTAAGGGAAGAAGAAGTATCTACACATGGCTTCTCCAAAGGTTGAAAGAAGCCATTCCTCAAAGTTTCTGGGGTTTCTTTTTTTGCTATGATAAGCATTAACAAAATCCCTGAGACATTCCATTTTCACTTTTTGAGGTAGGGGATAAAAATTAGCCTGGAATGGATAGGGAACAATTTTTCCCATTATATATATAACAGAATTTCTGCTTGTTTTGATGTAATTGTTCTTCATGAGGGTTTCGAAAAGAGAACGAAGCCTTGCATTCCTGAAGTGAAAGAGATGTCCACCAATGTCAACAGTAAATCCCTTTAGT
>JAGHBF010000044.1 GCA_021161165.1 Candidatus Aminicenantota bacterium | reverse complement strand
TGAACCAGGAGTCAGAGCCCTCTTTTTCAAAAACATCAGCTATTTTGTCCATAACATCCGTGTCAGTTAAGGGTTCTCCGCAGTTTTCGCAGTAAAGCACAGGTATAGGGACTCCCCAGCTACGCTGCCTTGAAATACACCAGTCAGGTCTGTTTTCAATCATGTTGTAAATTCTTTCCTCGCCCCATCTGGGTATCCAGCGAACTTTCCGTATTTCTTCCAGAGCCTTTTTACGCAATCCTGCTTTGTCCATTGAAATAAACCATTGTTCTGTGGCTCTAAAGATTATAGGACCCTTACATCTCCAGCAGTGAGGATATGAATGTGTAAACTTTTCTTCAAATACCAGGGCTCCATTTTGTCTCAACAGCTCAATTATTTCCGGATCTGCTTCCCATACGGTTTTTCCTTTAAACTGACTTACTTCTTCAGTGAATTTCCCCTCATCGTCTACAGGAGAATAAGGTTCTAATCCATATTCCTTTCCTGTAAGGAAGTCTTCTTCACCGTGTCCAGGCGCTGTATGGACACATCCAGTTCCCTGCTCAAGAGTTACATAATCAGCAAGCACTATAAGGCTTTCTCTATTTATAAAGGGATGTTTTGCTTTAAACCCTTCCAGGTCTCTTCCCTTGAACTCAAAAATGAGTTCAAATTCTCTGCCGAGTTTTTCTTCAAGTGACTTTACCAATTCTCTGGCCATAATGTAATATTCTTCTCCGTCTTTGAATACACCGTAATTGAAATCCGGATGCAATGCTATTGCAAGATTTGCAGGGAGCGTCCATGGAGTGGTGGTCCAGATTACCACAGAAACCTTTTTCGCTTTGAGTTCAGGATTCAGTTTTTCGGCCTGCTCAAGAGGAAATTTAACATATATGCCCGGGGATGGGTCTTCATGGTATTCTATTTCAGCCTCTGCGAGGGCTGTATGACAGTGTGGACACCAGTAAACAGGTTTCTTAGCACGGTAAACTTCACCTCTCTGGAAGAATCCCTTCATATGTCTTACTATTTCCGCCTCATATGAGGGATCCATTGTTAAATAGGGATTTTCCCATTCTCCTATCACTCCCAATCTAATGAATTCATCCCTCTGAATTTTTACAAATTTTTCCGCATATTTTTTACACTCTTCTCTAAATTTAACTTTATCGTTTATTTTTCCTATCTTCTGTTCAACCTTTATTTCAATCGGAAGACCATGGCAGTCCCAACCAGGGACATAAGGTGAATCGTAACCAAACATTGAAAAACTTTTCACCACAAAATCTTTCAATATTTTATTTAATGCATGACCCAGATGTATTCGTCCATTTGCATAGGGTGGACCGTCGTGGAGAATAAACTTTGGAGCACCCTTTCTTTCTTCTCTGAGGCGATGATAAATTCTCATTTCTTCCCATTTTTTCAGTATAAGAGGTTCCCTTGTGGGAAGGGAGGCCTTCATTGGAAAATCAGTTCTCGGCAGGTTAAGAGTGTTTTTCAATTCCTTCGGGTCAAGCATTTTTTCTCCTCCTTGTTAAAAGGATATTTTCCAATTAAAAGAGAAAAATGTCAAGAAGGGGCTTTATTTCAAAGATAAAACCATGTCCTGTAAATTTAAATTTTTCCCCGGCAGGAAGCATATATGCCCAGAAAATTTCTCCTCCGGATATAAACACGGGAATAAACTTTCTTATGGGACCGGGGACGCCCCTTGAATTGAAGAGGTTGGAAAGTTTTCTCGGTTCTTTTTTCCCGATGGGAATGTACCTGTCTCCTTCTTTCCAGTTTCTGACAATAACAGGAAATCGTATACCAGATACATATGTTGCATCATTCCTGGAGAAATCGGGTTCGCCGCTGAAACTTCTGACCTTTATCTTCCATAATCCATTGATCTCGTATTCTCCCTCTCCAGGAATTTCCAACTCGTATTCTTTAAGTTCGGGGAGTTTACCCAGGTAGAAAAGTGAATTACCCAGCCTCATAATCCTTTCGTCGCCTGGAAGAAAATACTGTTCTCCCGGAGTGAGGTTTACAATGTGTTCTATGTGGTCAAAATTGATGCGCCTTAAATTTCCCCTGGTGAATCTCAGAAATCCCCTTACGAGCCTTCTTCTAAATCCTATGGGCATCTTCTCCCAATCCTCAATTTTTAACCTTTTCCCTGAGGCCCTTCTTTCAATCTCTTCCTGCACTATTTTTTCAATCCACCTGTCCTCCTCAAGAAAAATAAGAGCCTCCCTTGCAAGGACATCTTCAACTGCAGGAAATCTTTTCTTTAGAACAGGAATGAGTTTATGTCTTATCCAGTTTCTATCATAAGTCAGGTCAGTATTTGAAGGGTCAATAATAAAGGGGATTTTTGTTTTTTTTAGAAAAGCCATTATTTCATCCCTTGAGATTTGAAGGAGAGGCCTTATGTAGAGACCTTCTCTTAAAGGATGAATCCCCGATAGGCCCGAGATTCCGGAACCTCTCATTAGCCTGTATAAAAGCGTCTCTGCCTGGTCGGAAAGAGTATGACCGGTGGCTATTTTGTTGTATCCCTCTTTCCCCGCTATTTCTTCCAAAAAGCGGTAACGAAGCTCCCTTGAGGCTTCCTCAATATTTAAGCCTCTTTCTTTTGCATATGCCTTTGCGTTTACCTTCTTTGAGAAGAAGGGGAGTTCATACTCCTCACTTCTCTTTCTGCAGAATTCCTCTTCGCTGTCTGCCGCCCTTCGGAGTCCATGGTTGAGATGGGCCACCCCAACGGAAAATCCGAGTTCTTCTGAGAAGAGGAAGAGAAAATGAAGGAGTACAGTTGAGTCCGGACCACCAGAGAAAGCCACCATCACTCTATCCCCTTCCTGAATGAGGTTATTTTTTCTTATAGTTTCTTTAAATTTACGGTATGGCATAAAAAAAATGGCGGCGGAGGGATTTGAACCCCCGACGCTGCGGATATGAGCCGCATGCTCTAACCAACTGAGCTACGCCGCCAGGATAGAAAATTATACTTAAACTGGAGGAAATTTGTCAATGTTTTGAGTGTATATGGGCTTTGTAATAGTATTTATATATGAGGTTCTTTGTTTCCTTTTTGATGACTCTTTCCTTGTTTTCAGTAACTTATAAAGATTATGACTCCTTGCTTGATCTAAGTTCAAGAGAGAAATTAGCCAGTAGTCTTGTTGAATTTATAAAAAATAATGATGCCTGTTATTATCCATACCTTACACTTGCGAATATATGTGCTTCATATGGGTGCGATAGTGGTGTTTTAAAAAAGCTTCCCGAAGAGAGCTTTGCCCGGAAATTTGCTTATTTTCTTATATAT
>JAGHBF010000141.1 GCA_021161165.1 Candidatus Aminicenantota bacterium | reverse complement strand
GAAGAGGAGGCGGATGGGGGTGGTAAAATATTTGTATGGAGTTAGACCCTCGTTTAGAAGAGCTTGTTTATAAAATGGGCCTCCCCCCTGTAGTGGGGAGGCTCCTTTTTAATAGAGGTATAAACACAGAGGCAGAAGCAAGACTTTTTTTATATGGAGATTTCGAGGACCTCTCTTCTCCTTTTTTATTTCAGGATATGGAAAAGGCTGTGGATAGAATTGCCACGGCCATAAAGGAAGGAGAAAAAATATTAATCTTCGGGGATTATGACGTTGATGGAATTACTTCAACAGCTCTTCTGGTGAGGGGACTTGAAAGTCTTGGGGGAAGGGTATCTTATATTATTCCCAACAGGATATCCCATGGTTATGGTGCAAAGCCCTATCATGTGAATAAAATAAAGAAAGAGAAAGCTTCCCTCGTAATAACTGTAGACAACGGCATAAAATCAACGGATTTTGCAGCTTCGCTTAAAAAGGAAGGTATTGACCTTATAATAACGGATCATCATCTTCCTGGCGACGAGCTCCCTCAGGCCTATGCTTTGATAGACCCTTATACCGAGGACAATTTTGTTCCAAAAAATCTTGCAGGTGTAGGGGTAGCGTTTAAGCTTCTTCACGGACTTTTCCTGAAAAAGAATTCTGAGCCAAAAGTTCTTCCATACCTGAAGATGGTAGCTCTTGGGACCATAGCGGACATGGTTGAGCTTCTTGGAGAAAACAGGATAATGGTTAAAAAGGGGTTAGAGTTTATAAATGAAGGAAATTCTCACGGACTTTCCAAACTGATGGACGTCTCCGGACTCAGGGGTAAAAGAATTACCCCTAAGGAGGTGGCATACAGGATTTCTCCCAGAATAAATGCAGCTGGAAGAATTTTTGACCCTGAGATAGCCCTTAAGCTTCTCCTTTCAAGAAGGGAAAAGGAGGCAGAGGAGCTGGCAGGTGAGCTGAATAGCCTGAACTATCAGAGACAGAAACTGGAAGCGAGAATTTTGAAAGAGGCAGAATCCCTTGTGGATGATTCTAAACCTTTGATATTTGTTTATTCGGAAAATTGGCACAGAGGGGTTCTTGGGATCGTAGCTTACAGGCTATCGAGAAAGTACAGAAAGCCAGCCCTGGTTTTTTCTGTGGAGGAAGATGAAGCCTTTGGCTCAGGACGAAGCCCTGAAGGAATGCCCCTCATAGATGCTTTGAGCCATGCTCATCACCTTCTTTTGAGTTATGGCGGGCATGAACTTGCCGCTGGCCTTGTGGTAAAAAGGGAAAATTTAGAATCTTTGAGAGCCCGGCTGGAAGAGTATTTTCATGGGCTTTCTCCTGAGGAAAAACCAGAGCGGAGGTTAGACGGGGAGTTTGATTTTGAGGACATAAAATTATTTTTCGGCTATCACAGGTTATTCCCTCCATACGGCATAGGAAACCCTCAGCCCAGATTTATGACTAAGAATGTAGAGGTAGTTAACGACCCGGGTCCATGGAGCAATGGCTTTAAAGTTCTTCTCAAACAGGGAAATAACATAATTCCCGGGATTTTCTTTAAGAGCGAGTATCTTTTTAAATTCAGAAAGGGAGAGAGAGTAAATATTATTTATACCCTCAAAGAGGGGGACAATCACGGAATTGAAATAAATATTGAGGAAGAATTAAAGTGAAAACCCTAAGAATTCTGTTCATAATTCTTTTAATAGCATTTCTGTCCGTAATCATGTATTTTATATTCAGACCAACGGAGAGTTCTGAACAGCCAGAGGTTCTATCCCCAGGAAAATCCCTTCAGCTTAAATTTCAATATACTGAAATGTCCGGGAAAAAGATTAAATATACAGCTACCGCTGACCAGTACCTGGTGGATACTAAAGGTTTTTATCATCTTGCAGGGAATATAAGAATAAAGATTTATTCGTCGGAAATGGAAATAACTGCGCAAAAATGCACAATAAATAGGGCAAAGACAAGATACGAATTCAGTGGTTCGGTTTTTTTGAAAGGAAAGGAAGTGGAGGCAAAAACCGAAAAAGCTGTTTATTTCCCAAAAAGGGATCTGGTCCTTATTCGTTCAGAGCTTGAATTTAAAAAAGGTTCCATAAAAGGGAATGCAGAAAGAGGAAGGTTTGACCTGAAAGAGAAAACCAGCTTTTTTATATCCCCCTCATTCCTAATTGGTGAATCAAATCTTGCAGGCAGGAATCTTCAGCTCAGCGAAAATGAATCAAAAGGCGAATTGAAGGGGAAGCCTGCGGTAATAGCAAAAGGAGAAAAAACCGCTCAGGGTCCTTCACTTAATCTTTTTATAGAGGAACAGGAAATTAAAAAGGTTATTGCACCTAAAGGGGGAAAACTTGTTCTTGGAGAAAAAGAGGGATACCTGCGTGCTGAATGGTACGAAATAGACTTTGAAAAAGGAGTGCAGGCCAGGAATGCGTTTATAGTAAAAGAAGACGTTAAAATACATGCCAGTAACGTATTTATAAGGGAAAAAGATAAGGAAATAATTGTTTCAGACGGCGTCCGTATAGAAAAAAAGGGTCTTTCAATAAAGGCATTTTCCGGGCGAATAAAAGACAACCAAATGAACTTCAAAGGTAAAGTGGAAATACTCAGGGAAAACGACAGAATTTTCGCTGAAAAAGCAGTTATCAGTGAAGATGGGAAAGAAATTTCTCTAACCGAAGCTGAATATATTTCCCCTTCTCTTTCTTTAAAGGCGGATAGTATAAAAATAAAAGACAGAGATATAATTGCCGAGGGAAACGTTGAGGGACAAAAGGAGGATGCGGCCTTAAAATGTGAAAGATTGGAAAAGAAAGGCGATGAAGAGAATCTATTCGGCAACATAAGAATTCTAAAGAGGGGAAATCTAATAATTGCCCAAAATGTAAAGATTGCCAATGGTAAATTTATCGTATATCAGGGTAAGATTGTGACTGGAGAGGGATACAGAGTAAAAGGAGAGGAGT
>JAGHBF010000134.1 GCA_021161165.1 Candidatus Aminicenantota bacterium | reverse complement strand
GATTTTCCACTGCGTAGTTTATTTTATTTATGTCATCAGCATAAACCCCGACCTGAAGTCCGTAGGCTGTATCATCTGCAAGGGATACAGCTTCTTCAAAATTGGAATATTTCATTATTGACACCACAGGCCCGAATACTTCCTTGCTGACGACATTCATCCTGTGGTTTGTGTTTAGCAGAACTATGGGGTGAAGGACATTATTGTCCCCTTTTATAGAAGGAAGAACATCTGCTCCCTCAGTAGCGGCATCGTTTACCCAGAATACAATCCGATAGAATTCTTTTTCATCAATTAGAGGTCCTACAACGGTTTCCGGGTCCTTCGGGTCCCCTGCTGGAGTGCTTTCGGCCTCTTCCAGAAATTTGTCCACAAACTTTTTGTAAAACTTTTTGTTTACATAAATTCTTTGCACAGAAATGCATATCTGTCCTGCATAGGCATAAGCCCCTATTGCCAGTCTCTTTACTGTTTTTTCGAGATTCGCATCACTGTCAACTATAACAGGAGAGTTGTTTCCCATTTCCAGCAGAATTCTTTTCATGGCAGCTCTTTCGCTTATCCACCTCCCTACTTCATAAGAGCCGGTGAAGCTTATTACCTTTATCCTTGGTTCAGCAACCATCATTTTCCCTATTTCACCGCCCATTCCATAAATTGTGTTGTAAATTCCATCAGGCAGTCCTGCTTCTTTTAGAATTTCCCCAAGGATATACGAGGTAATTGGTGTATAAGTTGATGGTTTAATAATGACACTGTTTCCGGCAGCTATGGCGGGTAGAACCTTGTGAAGCATTAAATTCAGAGGAAAGTTAAAGGGAACCACCCCGAACACAATCCCCACTGGCTCCCACCTGTAATAACCGGTTTTTCCAACTCCACCTGCAGAAGCATCCATGGGAATGACCTCTCCGTAAATGTTTTTAGCCTGTTCAGCTGCGAATATGGTATTTTCTATACCACGGTTTACCTCACCAACCGCAAATTTATAGGGTTTTCCCGCTTCATTTACTATCGTCATTACGAGTTCTTCCTTTCTTTTTTTCATTATTTCTGCAGCTCTGTACAGTATTTCGGCTCTTTCCCATGCTGGGAGCTTTCGGGAGATTTCAAATCCCTTTTCGGCTTCATCAATTGCTTTTGCAAATATGTTGCTGTCAGCAAATGTGATTTTCCCGATGGTTTTGTTATCAAATGGATTTTTAACCCCAGCTTCCCTTTTGCCTGTAACCTTTTCCCCTCCTATCCACATCGGGTACATTTCCATGGTTTACCTCCAAAAATAATTTTTACAGAAAAAACAAAATTATTGTAATTTATTTAAATTATAATATCAAATGAATTTGTATTCTCCTTTTCTGAGAACAACCGGGGGAGTTGAAGTAAAATCCACAATTGTAGAGGGTTTTTTCCCCCCGCTTTGTCCTGAAATTATGAGGTCTACCTTCCAGGAAAAGAAAGATATAAGTTTCTCTTGAGGAAGGACAGTTCCTGAAGGGTTTGCACTGGTTGAAGCAATGGGTCTTCCTGCAATTTTTATTACGTCAAGAAGGAACTCATCAGATGGTATTCTTATAGCAATCTTTCCTTTGGATGTTATAAAGGGCCTTTTAACCTTAGCATAGAGTACTGCTGTCAGGGGTTTTTCCAGGAAATCTCTCCATTTTTTTTTAAGGTAAAATGGTATATATGAAGCAAGTGATGGAAGCATGTCTTCAGTAGCGAGCACCAGAAATGGTTTTAATGAAGTTCGTCCCTTTAAAAAGGCCAGCTTTTTCAGGGCTCCTGTATTGAAAGCGTCTGCAGCAAGTCCATATACTGTATCTGTGGGATGAAGAACTATCCCACCTTTTTTTATAACCCGGGCAAATATTTCCCGCGCTTCCTTATTTTTTCTTAAAAATATCGCCAAGGCTGATTATTGTTTTTCCATCGGTGATAATCGTTTGAATGGTGGGGGCAATTTTTTTGATATATTCATACTGAATAAGAGCTGGGTTTTTCGCAAGAGCCTGTCCCTTAAGACGGAGAGCTTCTGCTTCTCCTTGAGCCTCTATTATCTTCCTCTTCTTTTCCATTTCTTCCTTCTCAAGGACATATTTCATCCTTTGAGCTTCCTGCTGAGCTATTTGCTTTCTTTCAATGGCTCTCTCAAAATCAGGGGTGAATCTAACATCTCTGAGAAGAACTTCATCTAAGATTATATAGTTTTCGGAGAAATTTTTTCTGAGTTTATCTTCTATAGTATGCTGTATGAATTCTCTTTTACCTGAATAAATTTCCTCAACAGAGTATTCTGATAAGGTTAGCCTTGCAACACTTCTTACCTGGGGTCTTACTACCTTATAGATGTAATCCTTTCCAATATTTTTGTGCAGAAGAATCAGTTTTTCCGGGTCAGGATGAAACCTTACGGAGATGTCAAGAAACACCACAAGTCCTTCTTTTGTTAGAGCTTTTAAACTGTCATCTCCCTTAATTTCACCTTCCCACTGAGTTTTGCTCATGGTATAAGTTTTTACTTTTATATCGTAAATAGTGGGTTGGTCTATGAATGGTTTTAAAAAATGGAATCCTTCCCCCATTACTCTCAGGTTTCCCGAAAGTTTATTAAATACAACAGCCCTTTCTCCGGGGTCAACGATCACATAAACCTTAAAGAAAAACATTGCAAAGAAAATCATCAGGATTATAAACCCGGCGAGTTTTAAATAATTCTTAACCATTTTTTCCCTCCAGTATTTCGTCTATTTTAAAAAGAGAGGAAAAGGGATATTTACTGGAAATTTCCTTTCCCCCTCCCCTATCTATGACCGCAAAACAGTGTTTTATAATCCCTCCCTCCTCTTCCACAGCTTCAGCTGCTTTAAGAAGGGAGCCTCCAGTAGTAACTACATCTTCCACAAGAACTACCCGTGCCCCCTCTTTGATCCACCCTTCAATTCTTTTCCCCCTGCCATGAGCTTTCTTTTCCTTTCTTACAAGAAACCCTTTTAGAGGGGTTCCTTTTAGCTGGCTCATAACAATTATTCCTGAGACAATCGGGTCAGCTCCTATACTCATACCTCCCACAGCCTCTATGTTTTTTATCTTCATAATTTCCTCAAGGAGAAGACTTGAAAGTAAATACAGTCCTTCAGGATGGAGACTGGTCATTCTTGCGTCTATGTAGTAACTTGATCTTTTTCCTGAAGCCAGGACAAAATCTCCAAATTCCAGAGAAACTTCTCTTAAAATTTCTTTAAGCCTGTCTTTCATTTTATTAGTTCCATTAATTTCTCTCCGAGCATTTCGCCCATTTGTTCCATGAAAGAAAGGTCATCCTGAGTGAAGTTCTTTTCGTCCCTTCTCGAAACTTCTATGACTCCTAAAGCTTCGTTTCCCTTTATTATTGGGACAGCTATTAGTTTCTTTATAGGTTCTTTTCTCTTTGAAAGTTTTTCAAAAAAGGAAAGATGTTTCACGTTCTGGAAATTATTGAACATGAATCCTTCTTTTGATTTGAACACCTTAGCAGCGATGGAGTCAAAGGCTGTTGAAGGGATAGCTCCTGCACCGACCAATTCCGGTGGATGCACAAATTCAAGGACCTTTTTGGAAGGATTATAAATAAGGATTGATACGTCTTCTTCACCTATTCCGAGTTTTTCACTAATTATTTCTACTGTAGCCTTCAGGACTTCTTCTTTATTTTTTACTTCTTTTAATTTTTCCATATTCCCCCCTTAAAAAACTACCCTGATAGTAAAATTTTAGTATTTCCATGTAGTTTTCTCCTTCTTTTGCCAATCTTATTGCTCCAAAATTACACATTCCTGTCCCTTCTCCTTTCCCTCTTCCACAGAAGAAAAATCCTGATATACTACCGTCCTCGTCATATTCCCGGTCTATTATGAAAAGATTTGAAGGAAGAGCAAGAGCCTCTCTTATGCTTTTCCCTCTTAAAACATAGGAATTTTCACTCCCTATTATTTCCAGTTCACTGACTCTGCCTGAGGGGGTTTTCTCGTTAATCTTTATATCCTGTAAATCGTTAATGGGGACATAGGCTTTGAGTCTTTCCTCAAGAGCATCTTTTTCATATCTCTTCCTCCATATAATTTCTTCACCTTCCCCGGAATATCCGTTTTCAACTATTGCAGCGATCCTTCCCTTTGTGTTTCTGAGGTACTTCACTGGTTCTCCATCCAGCAGCATTTCCCTTTCAGCCGATGAGAATCCTGTATTTCCATTTCTGAACAGCTTTACATTTTCAATTTTTTCTCCGTTTATAAAGACCTCGTTTTCTTTTATCTGAATTTTACCTTCCTCCCAGTGGATTTTTCTCAGTGCCCTTAAAGCTTTGTATAAAAATAAAGAGGCATCGCCTTCGGTCAAAACTTTTTCTCGGAGGTCATCCTCCTCTGCCACTCCTTCGTCAAGGATATATTCCAGAGGTTCCACTGTTTCAGCTGGTTTTAAAACCATCATGGTTTTTGCTAAAGCCCTTAAAAAACCTGTCTTTAATTCCCCTTCTACAGGGAAAAATTTTCCTGCACCTATGTATGCTGAAAAACCCCAGAGCCACTGCTGAGCTTTACTTCTCGTTAACTCTTCATCTGGATCTTCTATCTTCAAAAGACCCAGGGCTTCTACAAGGTTATACTCAGTGACAAAATGATTATCATCGCTTTCAAGAACGATCCATCTTCTTCCCATACATCTTATGCTTTTTAAATAAGGAAGCCCTCCTTCCTTTGTTATCCCCCCGCAGGAAAGGGTGTATGGAGTATAAGCAAGGTCGTTATCGAAAAATAAAACCTGTCCCTTTGTAATTTCCACTGCTTTTGAAAATAATGGATGCTCTCCACTGACCCCTGAATAATAGAATTCCTTCGCCTCAAGGGGTGGTTCTTTTTTTAGAGCCAGGGTTCTCATTACTACCGCCTGAGCTTTCATTGCTTCCAGAGGAGGAGAATATTTAAGTATTTCAGGAGAACAACCTTTCAGGAAGTTTTCTATATCAAGGATGTTGTCCACCTCTACCCCCTTAGCTGATTCTTTTACTGTAAAGGCTCCTCTATAGGATTTTCCGTTCAGGCGAAGCAGAACTAATCCAGGCTTAACCTTTAATGAGGAGGTTCTGAAAGTTTCTCTTCCAACTTTTACTGTTAAAGGACCTTCTCTCCTTTCCCAGATTAAAATTGGGAAGCCTTTACCGATTCTCGAAATTTCCCTTACAGCATCTTCTCTTTTTTCGAATCTACCGTGAAGCAAAAGGAATTGCCCACCTCTTTTTACAACAAAATCTCCCTTTGATTTTTGAAGAAATTTAGCGTCCTCAGCCTGTCCAAGTTCTATGGAATAAAATGCCTTACCGGGTTCTGCTTTAATATAGAGGGTTCCTGAAAACCGCAGTTTTTTCTTTCCTGCTATTAAAAGGGCTTCCTTCCCCGTTATTTCTGCCTCTGGTCCCATGAAAATGTTGACCTGTACTTTCGGGACTTTCCGGGGGACAGTCTTTGGGGAACAGAAGGGAAAGAATAATATTGACGTAAAGAGGATGGGAATAAATATTTTTTTCATCAACGTAGATTATAGTAAAAATAGAGGTGTCCTACCAAATTTGAATAGGGATAATCCGACGGAAGAGGAGGGAAAGGAAGAGAACTCTTCACAGCTTCATAGGCTGCCTGGTCATAGGCTGATATTCCTGAATGTCTTTCAACAATAAGCATGGAAGCTTCTCCATTTGGTTCCACAATAATTTTTAAAACAGTAAGCCCTTTTAAACCGAGCTGCACGGCGAGAGGAGGATGCCAGTTTTCTCTAATTCTTTTAATCACCTTTTCTGCCCAGGGTGTTATATCGTATGAGCCTGATTGAAAAACAGCTCCTCCTGTTACTACTCCTCTTCCTTTTGGTACATACTTGAATCCGCTCCCAGAAAGAAATTTTCCCACTTCTGAGGGAGGTATAAATGAGAATCTATTTTCTCCCTTGCCACTACCCGGTAAAGATAGTCCTTTATCAGCTTTACTAAGACTGCCTAAGCCATTTAGGCCTGGGATTCCCCCAGCCCTTTTTCCTTTTTTGCCTCTGATGCCAGAAGTTGGTGGGGAGATTTTTCCTTTTGAACTTTTTATTCTTCCTCTTATCTCAGGTTTTCCCTTCGATTCAGGTCTGGGAGCTCCAGGTTTTCCATAGTAAAAAGGGGGTATGTATGCATACAATCCCTGTGGTTTTCTTATAGGTGCTTTTTTTAACCCCCCAAGGTCTATTTTTACTCTGAAAAGGGCAAGAAAAAAAATTGCATGAATAAGAATAGAAATCGCAAAAGCCCTCTTCATAAATTAATT
>JAGHBF010000154.1 GCA_021161165.1 Candidatus Aminicenantota bacterium | reverse complement strand
CTTTTCCTTTGTAGCCCTCCATCCAGGAAACCCAGGATCCATCCAGCAGAATTTCCCTCATTTAAGCGCCTCCGTGAGTTTTTCAACGACAGAAGACCAGTTGAGCCAATCCTTAATTTTTAGGGCTTCATGCCCCATCTCCCTTGCTTTTTCTCTGTGTTTAACAAGAAAAGCCATCTTCTCTGCAAGGGCCTCTGGCGTAGGCTCTGTTATAAACCCATTTTCTCCATCTCTGACCAGCTCCACAGGTCCCCCACTGTCGCTAAAGGTTATAACCGGTTTTGCTGAGTAAAAAGCTTCCACTGTAACAAAACCGTAATCTTCCTTATAAGGAATAAACACAACTCCAAGGGCCTTAGAATACATTTCCACCATTTCCCTTTCATCGAGAAAACCCGTAAAAATGACTCTGTCTGTCAGGCCTTCCATTTCTACAATGGAGGTGAGTCTATCCCTTTCTTCACCGTTTCCTGTAATAACGAGTTTTGCTCCATTTATGTATTTCATCGCTTTTATAGCAATATCCTGCCTTTTAAGTCTTGAAAGTCGGGAGGGAAAGAAAAAATAATTTTCATAGTCATTTACATAATAATTTCTCTGTGGAGGTGGAGGGTAAAGGGTTTCCGAAAGGAAGTTTCCCCATATCTTTAATCTATCTCTTACAGTATTGGATATGGTAAAAATCTTTCTGGCCCTCTTTAAACATGTCCTATCCATTCTGTGAATTATAGCTTTTCTTACACTCTCCTTTATTCTGCCAGCGAAACTAATCCTTGAGCAAAATTCGTCCCACAGGTCATAATATTCTCTCATCCTGTGAGTGAGCCAGACAACCACTCTGTCCGCTTTCACACAGTAGGCTGGATATCTAAGAGCAATAATGCCATCAATTTTTCTTCCCATGCCATCTTCCTGTAAACAAGTCAACCTGTTGGATATGTAAGCCTGAATTTGCCTGCCAAAGGGGTTCTGGGTAGTAAACCAAGATTCAGCTTCAATTCCTGAATCTCTAAGGGCTCTCAAGAGAGCACGGGTTATTATGCGGTGTCCTCCTTCTACAAATGGGACATCTGAACTGACTACAAGCACCCTCACAAGCAAATTCTAACAAAATCTTCAGGGTATGTCCCCATAATAGACAAATTCAATTGACGCTTTTTCCTATTTTTCCCTAAATAGATCATTTTTTGTTTCTCTTTATTCACATTTTTTCCTATATTGTATGATTAGAAGATGAGAGAAGAAATATTAAAAGCCCTCCAGAAAAATAAAAAGGGCGCAACGCTCAGACAATTAAGGGCTCAGCTTGGCTTAAAAGTAAAAAAGGAAAAGCGTCTCAAAAAGGAACTTGCAATTCTTGTAAAATCTGGAATGGTTATAACAAAGGGGGGAAAATACTACTTACCCAATGATATAAATGTTGTTAGAGGTAAATTCGAAAATACTCATTTTGGTTATGGATTTGTGGTAACACCTGCAGGAGATTATTTCATACCACGCAGATTTAAAAAGGATGCAATGCACGGGGATATTGTAGAGGCTATTGTTTTCAAGGGAAGGGAAGGAAGGATAATAAAAGTTGTAGAAAGAAAAAGGAAAAAAATCGCTGGATTTTTCGTATGGGAAAGGAAGATGCCTGTAGTTATTCCCGTAGAAAGAAGACTCCACGAAATAGAGGTAAAGAAAATTCCGCTGGAACCCATCCGACAGGGAGACCTTGTGGAAGCGAGCCTTTCCGGGAAAAAATGTGTTATAAAAAAAGTAATAGGAGACCCCAACGAACCAGGTAACGACGTAAAAGCAATTCTGGCCCACTATGGTGTACCGGTAGAATTCCCCGAGTTCAAAATTGAAGAGGCAAAAGAATCTCTGGATAGAAGGGACCTAAGGGAAGAAATTACTTTCACAATAGATGGAGAAACTGCAAAGGATTTTGATGATGCAGTTAGCATAAAAAAAACTAAAGGAGGCTATATTATAGGGGTTCACATTGCTGATGCTTCCCACTATGTTTTAAAGGGAAGCGCCCTTGATGCAGAAGCACAGATGAGGGGAAATTCAATTTACTTCCCCGAAATAGCGATCCCCATGCTCCCTCCTGTTCTAAGCGAAAATCTCTCCAGCTTAAAGCCTGATGAGGACAGGTATACAATGACAGTTGAAATTAATATTAACAATTCAGGGGAAGTAAGAAGTTACAGGATATACCCGTCGATAATAAGAAGTAGGGAAAGAATGACATATACCAAAGTATGGGAAATCCTTCAGGGAAACAGGGAACTGAGAAAACGTTATTCCCACATTTTACCTTCAATAGAACTCATGGCAGAGGCCGCCGAGCTACTTCTGTCCCAGAGAAGGAAAAAGGGAAGTATAGATTTTGACCTCCCTGAGCCAAGTTTCATCTCCACTGAAGATGGCCTTCTTCTGGACATTCTCCCGGTTGAGAGAAATTTCGCTCATCAGATAATTGAAGAATTCATGCTGGCGGCTAATGAAACTGTTGCCAGGTACTTAACAAAGAGGGGATATCCAACAATATATAGGATTCACGAAGCCCCTGAGACGAGGAAACTTGAGTCTCTAAAAAAAATCCTTTCTATCTTCGGTTATACCCTGGAGTTTGAGGAACCGGAAGCAAAGGCACTCCAGAAAGTTCTTGATTTGGTTAAGGGAAAACCTGAGGAAAAACTCATAAGTCTTCTTGTTTTGCGTTCAATGAAACTTGCCAAATACTCTCCAGAGCCAGTTGGACATTTCGCACTTGCTAAGGAAAATTACCTTCACTTCACATCCCCAATAAGAAGATACCCAGATCTCATAGTTCACAGAACTCTCAAGGCTGCCCTGTCCAAGCAACCACCACCTTACAATGAAAGAGAACTTGAAAAAATAGCAGAGCATTCGTCTATGACTGAAAGGAGAGCAGACCAGATGGAAGCGGAAATAATTCAGTGGAGGACAACAAGATTTCTCCAGGATAAAATAGGGGAAAATTTCCAGGGAACAATAGTGGGGGTTTCTAACGATGGTTTGCAAATTGAACTGGATAAGTATTTGATTCAGGGAACCGTTCTTTTTTCCGATATGAAGGAAGATTACTTCGTCGTTGTTGATGGATGGATGGCAAAGGGGAAAAGAAGTGGAAAAATTTACAAAATAGGACAGAGGGTAAACGTTATACTCGGTTCAGTTGACCCCTACAGAAGACTCATTTACTTCCTTCCTGAAGAAAGCAAAAAAAGAAGCAAGAAAAGGAAGAAAGCCAAAACTTCAAGAGCAGAACAGCGCTAAAGGATGGTAATATAATTTTATGGAAAAAATTATCCTTGATTATACATATGCTGGTATTGAACCTGAAGGTCTTGAATTGTATCTTGAAGAATTTCTGAAAGTAAAAGACGCTCTTCCATTTGTAAAGACCCTAAATGAACCCTGGATTGAAATAATCAAGAAAAAGCTTAATGGGATGGCCCCTGAAAACCTGGTAATAGCTGGAATAGGAGGAAGCTCTCTTGGAGCTGAAGCAGTATCCAGAGCGCTAAAACCAATTTCTTTTAATTCCCGGGGTAAAAGGGTATTTTTTTTCGATAATATTGACCCTGAAAGAATATCAGAACTGCTGGAGCTTATAGAACCTGATAAAACGGTTTTTGTGGTCATTTCCAAATCAGGAGGAACCACGGAAACACTCATAAATTTTTCAATTCTTTTTGAAACATCGGGCAGGAAAAAGGAAAGATTTATAATAATAACCGACCCACAAAAGGGAAAACTTAGAGAAATGGCAGAAAGGGAGGGTTTTCTCTCATTTCCAGTACCCCCCTACCTTGGAGGGAGATTTTCCGTGCTTTCCCCCGTTGGGCTGGTTCCGCTTTATCTTCTTGGAGTTAATATCGAAAACCTTCTGGATGGAGGAAAGGAAGGTATAAAAATTGCCTCTCTGGAAGCAAATAAAAATCCGGCTCTATTGTCGGCCAGTTTTCTATACAACTCTTATACCCGCGGAAAACCAATTCAGGTTATTCTTGTATACAGTGAGCATCTGTATTATATGGGTTTCTGGTACAGACAGCTCCTCAGTGAGAGTCTCGGGAAAAACGGATGGGGACAGACTCCTGTTTTAGACCTTGGCACTGTGGACCAGCACTCTAAGCTTCAACTTTACCTTGATGGTCCGGATGACAAAGTATATACCTTCTGGAAGCTAAAAAATTACAGGCATGACTTTTTAGTCCCTCAAATACCTCAACTTAAAACGGACTTTTCCGGGAAAAAACTTTCTGAAATTTTCTCAGCCATGGGAGACTCCACAGAAATTGCTCTGTCAGAGTCGGGAAGAAGGACAATCTCCTTCGTTATACCAGCAATAAATGAAAGATGTCTGGGACAGTTTATCACTATAATGGAAGCACAGATATGGTTCATCTCACGAATGGCAAAAATAGAACCATTTAATCAGCCAGGTGTGGAAAGAATGAAGAAAATAGCAAGGGAAATGATTACAGGGAAAAGAGAAAGAGGAAAAAGGAAAACCACATGAAGGATATTCTCATTTACGAATACTCTGATAAATTCTCGTTTGAACAAAATATAGAGGATGACAAAAGAATAGGCATTATTAGAGGAAAACTTCCATGGTTCAATGTAACTCCTTTTTACAGAGGAGAATCAAAGAAAGAAATCCTGAATAAATGCGGGTTAGTTCACATCTGCAAGGATGGAGAATTTCCCTGGAAAAACGTATTTGTTCCATACCTTATCTCCATTGGTGAAGGTTATTTCATAAAAAAATGGGGGAGAATCAGAGTAAAAAAAAGCCTTTATTCACCTTTAAGGAAAACCTGGATAAGAATTAAGGGAATAGCCTTCGGCAAAATTTCAATGGAAAACATAGGGGTGTTTCAGATTCTAAAACTGGATTTCTTCGAAAAATTGTTCTTTAAAAAGGGCGAAGTCCTGTTAGGGGAAGAACTTGATCTCACCCATTATTTCGATGTGGAAACAGATGCTCCCTCAGGTGAATACAGATTCTACAGTAATGGATTTTCAACAAATGCAACCCTAGAAACTGTAAGGAAAGGAAAAATTCTCAAACTCACCAATCCCTTCATAATCTTCAGAGGTGAAAAATTCATACTAAAAAAAAACAGTGACTTCTGGTGTGGCCAGGTTCTGAGAATTAGAAGGGACCAGAAGGAAAAACCCATCTCCCTGGCAGACGATGAAGAAACATTGCTTTACTTTCTCAAGAATCCTTCCCGGACACCTGAAATTACAGCCCAGACAGGATGGAGAGAACATTACATTGAGGAATTGGTCTTAAAGCTCCAAAAAGAAGACCTTATCCGCATAATCTCATTTTCACCGATTTTCGCCGTAAGCAAGGACGGATTGGATGGAATCATAAAAAAGATGGAGGATAAACTCCGGCCCTTTCATAGAGCAAAACCTGAACTCATGGGCATGGAAAAGGAAAAACTAAGGGAAAAAATTAAAGTCGGGAAGGATATCTTCAATGCTGCCCTTTCAAGAGGTATTTCTATGGGAAAGTTGAAGCTCAGGGGAAACACTGTCAGTCTTAAAGATTTCGTTCCTGAAAATGAAAGAAAAATCCAAGAAATGGAGGAGATAATTGAGGGCATGATAAGGTCTGAAATAATAGACCTGGGGAAAATGCTAAAGGACTTAAAGAGCAGAAGAATGGCCGAGCAGATCATTTCAAAATTAATACAGGAAGGAAAAATATACTTCACTGGAGGATTTCTTGTCCACAGTGATTTTGTGGAAGAACTGAAGAAAAGAATCAAAGGTAAAAAAACTCTGACAGTTCAGGAATTTAAAAAAATGACTTCCCTATCAAGAAAATACGCTATTCCATTGCTTGAGCTCCTTGATTCATTGGGGATAACAAAAAGGGAAAATTCCCATAGAAAAGTATTGATTTAGCCCATTGTTTATTTCAAAACTTCTACCTGTCAAACAGCCTGTTAAAATATGTTGCCCAGCCTTTTTTAATGGTATTCAGGGGTTCCTGAAGGATTTTCTTTCCGTTTAAATAAACAATAAGTTCATCTCCCCTTATCTGTCCTATTTTTAAAACCGGAACTTTTGCGGAGATCCTGTAAGGAGAGATAATAATTGCTCTGGACGGACTCTCTCCAAACAGATAAAAAACCTCCTCCAGATCTGTCTCTACCCTTAAAGTTGCGCCTTTCCCAATTGAAAACAGAGCTTCGGAGAGATTAGGGAGTAATCCCCCCGGAGAAAGGTCAAAGGCAAAAGAAACTTTACCCTCCCTTACCAGTCTTATTATTTCACCCTGAAGGCTTTTTTCATTTTCAAGGTTTATATCTGGAACCTTTCCACCCCTTTCGTTGTGAATTACTTTCAAATACACAGATGAACCTATGTCCCTCTTTGTCCATCCAAGAAGGTAAATCCAGTCCCCTTCTTTTACTTTCTCGGGCCGTGGTAAAACAGAAAGGTCAGGGATAAGGCCTACAGCTCCTATGGTTACAGTCGGTGGAATAGCCTTTCCCTCAGTCTCATTGTAAAAACTCACATTCCCACCCGTTACAGGAACACCAAAAAATTCAAGCGCTTCTTTCATTCCTTCAACAGTCTCCACAAATTGGCCCATTATTTCGGGTTTTTCCGGATTTCCAAAATTGAGACAGTTTGTTATACCCAGAGGTTCGGCACCTACAGTGGCGAGATTTCTAAAAGCCTCTGCCACAGTGAGGATTGCTCCTTTTTTCGGATCAGAACGACCCCAGGCAGGATTAGCATCTATTGTAAGAGCTATTCCTGAAGTTTTACCCTTAATTCTCAGTACTGCCGGTCCAAGTCCTGGAAGCAAAACTGTATTTATCTGTACCATATGGTCATACTGTTCGTATACCCAGTGACGGGAGGCCATATGTTCACTGTTTAAAATTTTTTTAAGCACCTGTCCCCAATCTCTATTTTCCAGCCATTTATCTTCAAGCCTTTCGTCCTTTTCAGGAATGACATAAGGCCTGTTGTATCTTGGAGAATCCCCCGCAAGAGAATCCACAGGAATGTCTGCTACAATTTTCCCCTTCCATATAGCCCTGAATCTTTTATCATCTGTTGTTTTTCCCACAACTCTTGAATCTATTCCCCATTTATCGAAAATTGATTTTATCTCACCCTCTTTTCCTTTCTTTGCTACCATTAGCATTCTTTCCTGGGATTCAGAAAGGAGAATCTCATAGGGAGTCATCCCTTCCTCACGCAGTGGCACATTATCAAGGTAAAGCTCCACACCCACTCCGCTCTTCGATGCCATTTCAGATGAAGAAGAAGTTAAACCAGCAGCCCCCATGTCTTGAATCCCAACTATGAGGTCCTTTTCCATAACTTCCAGGGTAGCCTCAAGGAGTAGTTTCTCCCTAAATGGGTCTCCTACCTGAACATTTACCTTTTTATGCTCTGTTTCAGCGCCGAACTCAGCAGATGCCATTGTAGCACCGTGAATCCCATCTCTCCCCGTAGGAGCACCTGCATAAATAAGGGAAAGTCCGGGTTCTCCTGCCCTTGCATAAAAAATTCTGTCCCTTTCAGTCAGACCAACGCACATTACATTAACCAATGGATTGTGGGAAAATTCCTCCTCAAAATCAACTTCTCCTCCAACAGTGGGGACACCCACAGGATTTCCATAACCAGCTATACCAGATACCACTCCCTCCATTATTGCTCTGTTTGCAGGCTTCGAAAGGGGTCCAAAATGCAGGGAATCAAGAAGAGCTACGGGCCTTGCCCCCATTGTAAAAACATCCCTCAATATTCCCCCAACACCTGTTGCTGCTCCCTGGTAAGGCTCAACAAAGGAAGGGTGATTGTGAGATTCAACCTTAAACACCACAGCCTTACCATCAGCTTTCACAACTCCTGCATTTTCTCCAGGTCCCTGAATCAGGTATTTCCCTTTTGTAGGAAGTTTGGCAAGATGAATTCTAGAACTTTTATAAGAGCAGTGTTCTGACCACATCACAGAAAAAAGGCCCAGCTCCACCAAATTCGGCTCTCTTCCAAGGATGTCTTTTATTTTTGTGTACTCTTCTTCAGAAAGATTGTGTTCTTCAAGAAGCTTTTTATCTATCATGATTCCCTCACAAATTTAGCAGCTGAAAGAAACATCCTGAGGCCGTCGGTTGAACCAACAAGAGCCTCTGAGGCCCTCTCTGGATGTGGCATCAAGCCCAGCACATTCCCCCGGGAATTTATTATTCCCGCAGTATCGTGCAATGACCCATTCGGATTGTTCACATATCTGAAAATTATCCCCTTTCTTTTTTCAAGTTCTGCCATCACTTCAGGAGTTGCGAAATAATTACCGTCAATATGAGCGATAGGAATTCTCAATTTTTCTCCCCTTTTATAAAGGAGTGTAAAGGGAGTTTCATCATTTTCCACTGTCAGATCAACAAAACGGCATATAAATCTAAGTCCCCTATTTCTGAGCATTGCACCTGGCAGAAGGCCAGCCTCGAGCAGAATCTGAAAACCATTACAAATGCCAAGCACAAGCCCACCGTTCTCCGCAAATTCCCTTATCGCCTTCATTATGGGAGAAAACCTTGCTATAGCTCCACTTCTAAGGTAATCCCCATAAGAAAACCCTCCTGGAAGAATCACCACCTGTGAGCCTTTAAGGTCGGTATCTTTATACCATAAATACTGCGCCTCTTCTTCAGCTACTTCTTTTATCACATGATATGTATCCCTATCACAATTTGTGCCAGGGTAGACGACAACTCCGAATTTTACTTTTCTATTTCCCATTTAAAATCCTCTATAACCGGGTTTGCAAGAACCTTCCGCGCTATTTCTTCAATTGTCTTTTCAGGGTTATCATCCTCTATTTCAATATAAAAAACTTTACCCTGCCTTACATCCTTTATTGATTCATACCCAAGGGTATGAAGGGCCCTTTTTATTGTTTCCCCCTGGGGGTCAAGGACACCTGATTTAAGGAAGACTTCAATTTTTGCTCTCATTTTTTCTCCTTAAGTATATGGTTTGTATGGGATAAGGAATTTCAATCCCTTCTTTCTGGAAGTTTTCCATTATCCTCATATTGATTTTATCTTTAGTGGCGAAAACCTTCTTGGGATCATCCACCCAGTAAACCAGAAGGAAATTAAGGAAAAAATCCCCAAATTCTGTAAAGAAAGCTGATGGGGCGGGATCCCTCATAACCTCATCTACTTCAAGAGCTGATTTTATAAGGATTTCCTTAACTTTCTGTGGGTCTGAATCGTATGATACACCAACTGTAATTTTTCCAACGCTACTTCTTTCAGGAAGATAATAATTCAAAACTTTACTTTTTATAAGTTGAGAATTGGGTACTACCAGGACATAGTTTTCAACTGTTTTTATTTTAGTTGAACGAAGTCCGATCTCCAGAACATCGCCAAATTCACCGTTTTCAAGCTTTATTCTGTCTCCCACTCTGAAGGGTTGGTCAAAAAGTATCATAAGTCCACCAAACATGTTTGCAAGAGTATCCTGAGCTGCAAGTCCTATGGCCAGAGAACCCACTCCCATGGAAACGATGAGTGAAGATATATCATAATTGAACCTTTTAAGAATTATCATAACTGCAGCAGTCCATAAGAAAATTTTCCCTCCTATATCCACAAGAGGAAGAAATCTTCTCAGAAACTCCTTCTTCTGCGAAGATTCCTGGACCCAGCTAAGTATGGCTTTAAACACATTGTTTATAGCCATCGCAGCAAGAAGAACAGTGAGAACGAAAAGAGCCCCATCTATTACCTTGAGGTACTTAGCAGGAATTTTTACAAGATAAATGGATATATAAGCAGCGATTACTACAGCAGCAAGGCTAAGAGGACTCTTAAGGGCATGTGTAACCAGGTCATCAAGTTTAGTTTTGGTCTTTTTTGAAAATCCGGTTATTATCCTGATTATAAGTTTTACAAGGGCTATCCCTGCAACAGAAAGTCCAAGAAATATCAGGAGAAAAAATAACCACTGTTTGTAATTCATAAAGAAATTCTAAATTACCGGAGCATTAAGGTCAAGCTTAAAGAGGTTCCCACCTCCATGAATGCGCTCTATCAGGGGATTTACAGATAATTTCTTGCAAGATATAGAGACTCTTCAAACTCTTTTTGCTTCACCATAGAAAAGATGTCTCTTTATTTTCTGAGAGGTTGTTTTTGGAAATTCTTCATCACGGATTACAAAGCTTCTCACTCGCTTATAATCTGCAAGGTCCTGTGAATATTTCTTTATTTCACTCCCTATAAGCTCATAAATTTTATCCTCGCTCACTTGCTTTCCCTGCTTTTCTAAAGTCTCATAAACAAGGTCAAAATCAGGATATACAATTGCCTGTAGCTCTTCTGCTCCTGTGGTGGGATTGTTTGTTGAAATTACAAGAACCTCTTTTACAAAGTCAGAGCGAAGAAGAGCTTCCTCTACTTCTTCGGGATAAATATTTTTCCCGCCTTTCGTTACTATAACGAATTTCTTTCTACCGCTGATGTAAATATAACCATCATCGTCGATGTAACCCATATCTCCTGTAAGGAAAAATCTATCCTCTGTAAATACCTTTTTGTTCCTCTCGGCGTCCTTATAATAACCCTTCATCACATTGGGGCCTCTAACTCCTATCTCGCCAATTCCTTCTTCGTCCGGGTCAAAAATTCTGACTTCAACATAAGGTAATGGCCAGCCAACGCTTTTATTTCTGGGGCAGCAGGGTGGGTTCACGCTTACTACTGGAGCCGTTTCCGCAAGCCCGTATCCCTGAAGAATGGGAAATCCCATCTCCTCCAGTATCTCAGAGATCCAACCAGGTAGTGCTGCTCCTCCGCTCACGAGATATTTCATTCTTCCAAAACCCATTTTTTTTCTCAGCGTTTTAAAAGAGACCTTCCCCCCGATTATCTTTGAAGACAGCTTCATGGATTTAAAAAGCACCCTGGTGGGAAGAGGAGACTTTTCCACCTTCTGTAAAACCCCCCTTATCAGCTTCTCCAAGATAAGTGGAACAACCATCATCTCATGGGGCTGAACTTCAAGCAGGTCTTCTCTTAACTCATTGGGCTTAAAGGACCTTGCTATTGCAATGGTTGCCCCCACAGAAACCGGAGCCAAGAGACTTGTGGTAATGGGAAAACTATGATGAAGAGGTAGAATAAGAAAGAATATGTCCCCTGGAATAAACTCAAAAGTCTGATAAAAAGCATCAAGATTGGCTGCAATATTTCTTTGGACAAGAACTATTCCCTTTGAAACCCCTGTTGTGCCTGAAGAAAACATCAGAATGGCTTCATCTTCAAGATTGATATCCGGAAATGGGACTCTCGCTTCTTCCAGATCAAGCAGAGAAGAAAAAGGATAAATTCTAAAGCTTTTTTCAAGAGAAAGCTCCTTTATCTCAGGAATAAACCTGTCGGAAGCAAAAATTCCTCTTAATCCTGCTTCTCTTATAATATGTCTGTATTCCGAAGGTTCGAGTCTCGAATCTATAGGCACCACAGATGCCCCTGAATAGGAAGTGGCAAAGAAGGAAATTATCCACTCAGGAGAGTTTTCTCCTAAAATTCCGACGCTATCACCTTTCCCAATTCCTTCTTTCCTTAAAAGGTAAGCAGCAGCCAAAACTTTTTTGTAAAGTTGATAATAGGTTAAGGTAAACCAGCTTTTATTTCTCTTTATTTTTACTGCCTCGTTATCTGGAAATTCATCAACTGTTTTCTCAAGCCATTCCGGTATAACATACCACCCTCTTGATGGCCTTATAATTGTGTGTTTACGCTTTTCTACTTTCTGTTTTTTCATAGGTTAATTCTAATACAAAAGCTCCATATAATAAAAGCGGAAGTCAGAAGGAAAACCGAAGTCCCACAGAAAATTCTCTTCCCCCCCAGCTTCTCAAAGTTCTATTGAATGACTCCATGGGATAAAACTTACCATCTGTAGTGAGAATTCCCTGAATTCCCATATTTTTGTAAGCATTGTCCCATCCAAAGAGATTTCTGATTTTTAAATAAATAGAAGAATTTATTCCGGCTATTTTAAAGGTTCGTGAAACAGATATATTAAATGTTTTAAATTCCCTGGAAGTTTCGTATCCACCTCTGGATGCCACAATTTCGAAAAGGTTAAAGGGATATAACTGGTCAGTCATCAAAAACAGCTTTCTCTGATATGGCATTCCAGAAACATAAAGGAAAAATCCGGAAATATAAGTTCTTTTGAAAGGTTCAAGAGTAAATGATGCTTTTAAGGAATACCTGCTGTAGTCATATTTTATGTTCTCCACCTGATTTGGTGAAAAGATCAAAGGAGTAGAACCTTCGTAACCTTTAAATTTTGTGTAAATGCCCTCTATGTAGAAAGAAAATCCTTTTCTGAAATCTCTTCTCAGGTAAATTCTGATGTTCTTAGAAGATGAATTTAAGTCTTTAATTGCCACAGACGATAAAGTAATTTTGTATTCCGGCTCTTCCTCTGTGGGGGTAAAGTAGTAAACAGTAAGCACTCCATCATCTGAAGTTCCGAAAATTCCATCAGGGCCGGGCTCTTTAACCTCAACAGCATTCCACCAGGGATGTTCCTTATAATAGTCCACGGCAGTATTTATTATTCCTATGTTATTGCTGCTGTTTTCTATCCATCCCTGAGCGCCAAAAACAGAATCCAGAAGAAACGCTGATTCAAAACCCAGGCTTATTATATCCTTAAAAGGAGTGGGTGCCTTCTCATCCATATGAGGAGGTGGCATTATTCCGGTTTCAACCACCTCATCAGAGGAAGGAACCCCATCACCATTCATGTCTTTCCAGAAGAGATCTGCCCATCCATTATTATATGGAAAATAGGATAGCATCTCGGAGGAATCGAGTGGCTTTCCGAACCTCGAAAGGGAACCCTTGAATACAAAATTCCTGGATAAAGAATAGGAAAATCCAAAACGAAGTCCAAAGGACTCCCTGCTGAATCCCGGAAATGAATATATAATTCTTCTTGAGAAAATGTCCTTGTCACCTTCCCCGTTAAGAAATTCCCATCCAGGAGTTCCTGTTCTCAACCCTGAATGATTTCTCGAAGAATAATTGTCGTATCTGAGCCCTGTGAAAAGAACGAGCTTACCAAAATTCCATGTATCCTGAAGGAAGATAGAAAAATGATTGGTGTGAAAAGACGCCCTTTCCGGGTTACCCATGGAATAAACTCTCCAGTACCTGATGTCAGTATCGGGAAGGAAATATGGAATGTCCCCATACAAATATTTAATTACATTGTTGGATGTATTTGCCTCGGAATACAGGGATAGATAGTTGTAATTAAAACCACCAAAAATTGTATGGCTTGCTCCTATAAGGTTATCCAGGAAAATACCAAGATTAAATTTTGCATAGTAATCCCTCATTCTCACAAAACGGTTTCCCAGGAGGGATTCTCTACCTGTCTTTGTATTAAAAATACCTGGTTCTTCACGAAGTTTTTCCTCCGACTCCCATGTTCTTATCCCGGAAGCCACATAATGAGAAAATTCTTCTTTAACACCGGAATTAAAAAGTGAAAAATCCCATGTTTTGACATTGAGGTCAGGGGTATTCGAAGGATAATGAAGAAAATTGGCATATTTTATCTCGTACGGCTCATTGAGCCTGGTATAAAGAATTCTTGCTCCCGCACCTCCATACGAAGCCTCATAATACAAAAGGTCTCCTTTTCTGGAAATCCTATTGTCAAATCCTGTAATGTCCCTTTCCTCGTTTAGCCTTGAGTAGGATAGAGCTGTTTTCAATTTTCCCCGGGAAATTGCTGTTGATAGATAAACAGAATAAAAATAGGGATTTTCAAGATCACTGGAAAAGCTCTCGCCTGGAAGCCATTCAATGTTAACCTGGTTCCCCACAGAATAGTTATCGCTGTAATATCCTGGCCTTTCATTGACAACCGCCCCATTATTTAAAGAAAGGGAGACAAAATTACCCATATCAAAAATTTCAGGATATGATGGAAAAAGAAAGTGATTTTCAGAAATATAATATCCATTCCACCTGTATTGAGCATTTCCCGGATAGAAATCAAGCCTTCCCAGTTTTCCGTCTTCAAAGGGAAGAAATTCCTTGCATTCAAAACTGAAAACAGGCCAGATCTGGGATGGAGAAGGATGTATTTTTACACTTTCCTCACCACTCTTCTTTTTTAATGGTTTTAATGGCATATCTATGTTGTAAAAATTTTCTATCCCGGGTAACACCTTTACCCCTTTCACTGTTTTGCTGTAAAAACCCTTAAGCTTTACTTCTGCAGAATAATCTCCAGGTATGGCATTTATAAAAACAATCCCACTTTCGCCACTATAACCGTAATAAACCCTTTGCCCTTTCAAAATTACCCTCACCCCTGGAAGAGGGTTGCCATATTCGTCAACAATCTTCAGTTTCAAAGTTGAAGCAAGGGAAAAACCTGCTATTAAGAATGCTACAATTATCCTTTTCATGAGAGTAAGGATAGATTAACAGAGGAAAAAAATCAAATTTTATAAAGCTAAAATAGGGTCAATCTTTCGACCTGTTTAAAAGAGAAATGACTGCAGCAGATAATTTCTCAACCGGCAATTCAAATTTTCTAAAGGCTAATCTGTCTAATGGAGTTTCTCCAATATTAATTATTACAAGCTTACCTCTCCTATCAAGGGTATAAAGAGGAAGCGAGGCTGCGGGCTGGACCACCAGGCTGGATCCCATGACAATACAAAGGTCAGAGGCCCCGGCTGCCTCTATTGCCTTTGAAAATTCCTTTTGAGGCAGGGTCTCACCGAAGAAAACCACATCGGGTTTTATAACTCCTCCACATTCGCAGTATGGAACTTTCCCTGCAAGCACATCCTTAAGAATATCCTCTTTTGAATATTTTCTTCCGCATTTTGTACAATGGGCTTTCTCAAGAGTTCCATGCAACTCTGCAACCTTTGAAGTTCCGGCTTTTTTATGAAGTCCATCTATGTTCTGGGTAGCTACAAGAGATAGTTTCCCAAGTTTTTCAAGCTCTGTAACTAAAAAATGGGAAGGATTTGGCTTAGCTTTCAGAAGTTTTCTTACTATGGGTCCAATCTGGGTGTAGAAAATTTCAGGGTTTCTATAAAAAAGTGTAATATCAAAAACTTCCGGGCTTATCTTCTCATATATTCCACCCTTCCCCCTGAAGTCTGGTATACCACTTGGAGTACTAACTCCTGCTCCTGTCAGAACAAATATCTTTTTAGACTCAAATATTATATCTCTAAGTTCTCTGGCAACTTCTTCCACACTCATCCCAGTTAAGAGGGGGACAAAGCCCCCTTTTTTATCTTCTAATTGCCTCTATTCCCTTTACTTTCACCTCAAGATGCTTTCCTGCCATAGAAGGCCTTGGGCTGGACCACAGAAAATCTCCTATGTTAACGAGGGGAATTTCCCAGTCAAATCTCTCGTTCATCAGTTTAATAATCTCATTCGCTATAAGAGCATAACCTATAGTAGAAGGATGAACTCCATCAAGGGAAAATAAACCTCCTGTTAAATATTGTGAGGTTAATCTTACTCCCCCTACTATTAATCCTTCAGTAGCTGCTTTTTTAAGTAAGTCATTTATATCAAGAACAGTAATATCGTACTCTGAACCGAGGTCCTTTATAATTGAATTAAAATTCGAAACTCTCTTTTCGATTATTGACCTTTCATGTGAATCCACCACAACCTCATCAGGCAGTGGAAGGCCTGTTCCTCCATATTGAGATGGTATTCCATATCCCTGAGAGATATAGGTTTGAGCAGTTAAAAGAACGAGGTCATTATCTGTTAGTCGGCCATGAGGGCCTATAAGATATACCTTCTGGCCCTGGACCTCTATATAAGGTTTTATGTACGTAGAAAAGGGAATCAATGAAACTTGTGGAATAGTTATCATCACAATTTTTGCATTTGTCTGGGTTTTTAAGGCGCCAACTATGGTTTCCATATTATACCTGAATACAGAAACAGGAACTATTGTTACTCCTTCAATCACCTTTCCTGAGGTCAGAGCACCAAGAACATCATTGTTTCCAATCCACAGGGTAATAAGTGTTGGATGAGCCACCACAGCAAGCTGAAGCTGAGTGCCCATACCTCTTAAAATTAGATCATGAAAGCCTCCGTTGTCGCTTACGGTGTTTATAAAATCTTCCGTGGTGGCTCCTGGAACCCCAAGATTATTGTAAATTCCCTGATAATAAAGATTTTCTGGATGTCCGTAGTTAGAGGAACTGGGCACTATTGAAAAGTTCCCGCTCTGGTCAACCTCAAGCTTTAAAAGAGGGGGGATGCCTGGAGGTGAAACAAGGGGCAGCGCAAAATCTTCCACTCCCGCCTGTTTTGCTATAAGTGCGGGGAAACTCACCTGCTGATAATAATCTACAAGCCCTCCATTCTGAAATCCGGCAGTAAGACTATCTCCAAGGGCATAATATCTCTCAAAAGAGTCTTGATAATCGCCTGAAATCAAAAACCCAAGCAATGAAAATATAAATAAAATGGAAAATAACCTTTTCATCTTAACCCCCTTTAAAATTTATACCCGAAGTTTACCCCAAAGAGGAAAGCATTTGTTTTAAATGTGCCTTCGTATCCGTATTTGCTCTTTCCTTCTGTACTTCTATCCTCTCCTAATAGGTATATCGCTGATAGGTCAATATATAGATTCTCATTCAGAGACTTACCCAATCCGACAGATACAAGATGCCTTGTGGTGTCAGGAAGCTGGGGTGTAACAGATTCAGCATCCGCAGCCTCCTGATCATAAACATATCCTGCCCTGAGATATGTTCCTTCTGTTATCATGTATTCAACTCCAAATCTCACAGTAACATTGTTATGATAGTATTCTTTAGTCTCTTCATCTGAAGGATTCAACATTGGATAATCTGGGAAACTTATGGGAAGTCTGTCGTACATACTCCAGAAGGTGTATCCCACGTCGAGCTCAATAGAAAGTTTCTCACTGGGATAAAAAGCAATTCCTCCTCCAAGATAGGATGGATATTTTATGGAAGCGTTCACTTTTACATCTTCTCCGAAGGGAAGGAGTTGATTGACCATATAATCAAATATCTGATTCCCTGTGAAAATCTGAGAAAAATCTGCTATCCCAGTGTAACTTACCTTTTGACTGTTCCTGTAGCTTATACCAATACTGAACTTATCACTGGGTTTTACAAGAATTCCGGCATTAAAAGAGATGCTTCCCTTCCAGTCTGAATCAAGGCTTGCTGTGCCCACATCGGTTATAGAATATGTAAATGGATTATAAACAGGAATATATTGAACGACATGGAGTTTAGAAAACGAATACTCAAAACCAGCTCCAAAGGCAATTTTATCGCTAAATTTATAAGCTACCACAGGGTTTATGGTGAACATAGTTATGGAACTATCGGTGGAAATATATCTTCCTGTGAAATTTTCAGGGTCTTTCCATTTCGTTCCAAGACCAAAAGGTGAATAAACACCCAGACCCACTGTTAATTTATCGGTGGCAGGATAAACAATATAAACATTTGGCACAGGAAAATACTGAGGCTCAAGCTCTTCCTTTACTCCCTCTCCAGGGAAAGGATTTGCTCCTTCAAAGGAACCCTTAGGGGCGATAAGTGTTCCCCCAACATAGAACCATTTCTTTCCAAGAAAAGCTATCCCTGCAGGATTGTAAAAAATGGCTGATGGGTCAGAAGCTCTTGCTATAAAAGCAGATCCCATTGCAGTCGCTCTTGTTCCGTGTTCGGATATATCAAACCCGGCACTAAAAAGAAAAACTGCAATTACAAAAAACAGAACAGCTCTCTTCATCTCTATCCTCCTTTATTTTTAAATTACGATAATATTTTTATGTTCTCCTGTCAAACAGAATATGGACTACTCGCTTCCCAATTCAAAATATCGGGAACTGAAGCACTGTCGAGGATAACTTTTTTAAGCTCTTTTTCCTCTGTGGTTAGTGCTACCAATGACATTTTACCGCTATCCAGTTCTATACAGGTTATTTTATGGTCAGGGTAAATCCCGCACCCTGTGTTGAAATATATTGGTTTTTGAATACCGCTTGAAACATCTTTTTGCCCTCCTTCTTCTTTCCCTGCTCTCGAAGCAAACATTGCCCTATGGGTATGTCCACAGATCACGATTTTTTCTCTCGAAGCCGCCCAGGAATAATATTTTTCTTCAAGGGCATTCCTTTTCCTGTAAACCTTTGAAGGGCTCGAAGAAGAAACCCTTAAAATCAGCTGTACTGGTTTCCAGAAATACCTTACAGCAAACCTGCTTATTTTCCAGAGGGTATTGCTTACCACGTCAAGCTGGTGACCATGAAAAAGAAAAAACTCTCCTTCACTGCAAACGAGCCTTAAACTTTCAAGCACAGGTGAATATGGAAAGTTTTTCGAAATTTCAGCACGTCTTTTCTTTATTCTCTTCATCATTTTCGAGACATACCCTTCATCATCCAGGAATATGTCGTGATTCCCTATTATCTTTATAAGTCTCCG
>JAGHBF010000113.1 GCA_021161165.1 Candidatus Aminicenantota bacterium | reverse complement strand
CCTATAGGTCTATTTTAAAGTCATACTTTTTCACGAGGCTCATAAATTTGTGATAGTCTTTATAACTTCCGTTTAACTCCCTTCGATAATTTTAGCACAGGTAACTGAAGGCGATTCAACAGCTGAATACTCCAGGTTGATGCGTTATTGCGTAAGCGCGTTTTCGCGGTTCGCGTTTTCGCGTTATCGCGGTGTCGCGGTTTTGCGTTCTCGCGTTTTCGCGTTCTCGCATTTACGCACTAACGCGCTGACGCATAAACGCACGACGCAGGGCTCAGCCCGAGGAAATTGTGGATTTTATCTCCACCTGGTCGTCTTCTTTAATGACTTCATCCGAGGTAAGAAGTCTTCCCCTTTTTTTATCTATAACAAGGAAATAAAGTTCGTCTGCTTTAAGCTTTTTCAAAAGTTCCTTTACCCTTATTCTGCGCTCGGGAATTTCTATTTCCCGTCCATCAAAGATGAGCTTCATGAAGCAATCAACTCCTTTGCTTTTTCCCTTAATTCCATCTTGGAAATTTTCCCTGTGGGTGTCTTGGGAAGTGTGGGCAGGAAAACGTACTTCCTGGGAATCTTATATGCGGCAAGTTTGTCCCTAAGAAATTCCCTTATCTGCGAAGGGGAAAGTTCAGCACTTTCTTTGAGGGCGATGAAAGCCACTGGAATCTCACCATGGAGTTTATTTTTTACCCCCACAACAGCGGCTTCAGAAACTCCTTCTATCCTGTAGAGGAGCTCCTCAATTTCCCTTGGATAAACATTCATCCCATCCACTATGATCATATCCTTTTTGCGGTCCAGGATGTAAAAGTAACCATCTTTATCCTTTTTGCCTATATCCCCTGTCCTGAACCATTCTCCGAAAAAGGCTTCCTTTGTTGCCTCAGGGTCCTTATAATAGCCAAGAAAAACATTGGGTCCCTTAACAACTATTTCGCCTATATCCTCAGGAGGGAGAAATTTACCATTTTCATCGGCAATTTCCATTTCCACAAATTTTACCGGGAGCCCAATGGATGCAGGCTTTCTCTTTCCACCAATAGGATTAACGGCCGTCACAGGACTGCACTCTGTGGGTCCATCTCCCTCGTATATGGGAACCCCAAATTTTCTTTCGAATTCTTCCATAACCTCAAGAGGCATTGGTGCACCACCTGAAATACAATATTTTAAAGATGGAAGGTCTTGACGGCTCACGTCTTTTACCCTGTTCAAAACAGCAAACATTGATGGGACAGCAGGAAAAATTGTAACTCCAAAGTCTCTAATTGCCTTTATGACAGCATCAGGCATGAATCTTGGTAAAAGCACCACCTTTCCACCGGCGCGAAGCGGAGATATCATACCCACCATGGCCCCAAAAGAATGAAAGAGAGGAAGCACGGTAAGCATGACATCTTCTTTTGTAAGATGAAGACCCTCTATTACCGATTCAGAGTTTGCCATAAGATTTCCATGGGAAAGCATAGCTCCTTTGGGTTTCCCTGTTGTACCTGAGGTGTACATTATAACCGCAAGAGTGTCCTTCTTTACAGAAACTGGTGAAATTTTTTCACCGTTTTCTGCCCACTGGGTGAGGATAAGGTCATCTACAATAAGAGCATTATCGGGAGCCGCTTCTTTAACAGTAGCCTCGAATAATTTGGAGTAAATAATAACTTTTGCATCGCTGTGGGAAAATATGTAATTCATCTCATAAGGTTTAAATATGGGATTTACAGGAACAACTACTCCACCTAAACTTATTACAGCAAAATAAGAGTAAATGAAATCAGGAAAATTGGGGAAAACAAGGGATACATGGTCCCCCTTTTTTAGCCCAGAGTTCCTCAAGCTTCCTGCAATTCTGGCAGTTTTTTCTCTGAGTTCTCCGTAAGTAATTCTATCGCTATTGGAGAATATGGCTATCTCATCGTCTTTTGCGGGAGAGGCATAAATAATTTCTGCGAGATTCATTTATACCTCCTGCTATTCCTCAATAAGCATGGAATAAAGGTTTTTTGCCCTTCTATCCTCAGGATTAAGGTCAATGGCTTTCTTTAGTGCCTGTTTTGCCTTCTGTATCTGATGGGTTTGATAATAGGCATTACCAAGATGATAGAAAAGACTCGCGTGATTTGGCTCTATTCTTGCCATTTTTTCAAAATACTTTATTGCTTCTTCATACTCTCCAAGAGCAGAAAGTGAAATTCCTATCTGATAATTAGCAATAGCTGATTCAGGATTCTTTTCAAGCAGGGTTTTGAAATAGTTAACGGATTTTCTTAGCTCGCCTATATGGTAATAGGCTATTCCGAGCCAGTAATAGGCCATTATGAATTCATCGTTCAATTCCAAGGTCTTCTCCAGCTGTTTTATAGCTTCCTCTATAAGACCCGCTCTATAATAGGCTATTCCAAGAGCATAATGGGCATCTGTAAAATCTGGCCTTATTTCAATCGCCTTTTTAAGATGATAAATGGACTTTTGAAGCGAGCCCATGAGGTAATAACTTTCTCCAAGACTTCTGTGGATGAACTCGCTCTCTCTCAATTTAAGAGCTTTTTCACAGTAAACTACTGAATCTTTCAGTTTCCCCTTTGCCTTAAGTTCCCTTGAAATCCTTATAAAATATTCTGCTTCCTCTTCTTTCAAGGGGTATCCGCAGTTAGGACAAAATCTAAATTCTTCCTTTACTTCCTTTCCACAATTCGGGCATTTCATATTTGCCTCCTATAAATTTTCCATTCTTTTCACTATTTCCCGGGCAAATTCTGAAGTTTTTATAGGCTCTACACCATCCATCTGTCTTGCAAGGTCATAAGTAACTCTCTTGTCCATAATGGCGGCTTCCATTCCTCTCTCAATAAGGTTTGCAACTTCCTCCCAGCCCATATATCTAAACATCATGGCTCCTGAAAGTAAAAGAGAGCCCGGGTTTACCTTATCCATTCCGGCATATTTTGGAGCTGTCCCATGGGTTGCTTCGAAAAGCGCCACATAATCCCCTATATTTGCTCCTGGAGCCATACCAAGCCCTCCTACCTGGGCGGCAGCTGCATCGGAAAGATAATCTCCATTCAGGTTGGGAGTAGCAATAACATCGTATTCTGCAGGACGGGTAAGAAGTTGCTGGAACATGTTGTCAGCTATTCTGTCCTTTATAACTATTTTCCCTTCAAGAACATCACCATCTACCTCTGACTCAGGGATGGTTTTATCCTTGAATTCCTCTGAGGCAACTTCATAGCCCCAGTCCTTAAACGCACCTTCCGTGTATTTCATTATGTTGCCCTTGTGAACAAGGGTTACACTTTTTCTCCCGTTTTCCAGAGCGTAATTTATCGCCTTTCTTACAAGTCTCTTGGTTGCAAATTCTGAAATTGGTTTTATTCCAATTCCCGAATCTTTTCTAACCTTCACACCAAGCTCCCTTTCGAGAAAATCTATAACCTTCCCTGCTTCCTTGGTGCTCATAGGCCACTCAATTCCTGCATAAACATCCTCGGTATTCTCCCTGAAAATAACCACATCAAGAAGGTCCGGCCTTTTCATGGGAGATGGAACTCCTTTAATCCAGCGAACAGGCCTTACACATGCATAAAGATCAAGCACCTGTCTGAGTGTAACGTTAAGACTGCGAAAACCCCCACCTACCGGGGTTGTAAGAGGACCCTTAATTGCAATTATGTGCTCCTTTATGGCATCTATAGTTTCCTGAGGAAGATGTTTACCTGTAAGCTTGTAGGCTTTATCTCCTGCGTAAATTTCTTTCCAATAGACTTTTCTTTTTCCACTATATGCAAAATCCACAGCAGCGTTCCAGACTATCATTGAAGCGTTCATAATATCAGGACCTATGCCATCACCCTCTATGTAAGGTATGATTGGCTCGTCAGGAACAATAATTTTCCCGTTTTCTACTCTTATTTTCTCCGGCATTCGCACCTCCTTAAAGCTGATAATCTCCGTATTTTTTGATGTACTCCTCTATTCCACCCTCCTCTATTATCTGAAGCATAAATTTTGGCATGGGAGTGAATCTGTACTCCTTACCCTTTGTAAGATTCCTTACTATACCTGCCTGAAGGTCCACCTCAAGTTCATCTCCTTCATCGATCTCATCAGTCTCCTTTATTTCCACAGGAGGAAGGCCTACATTAATGGAGTTTCTATAGAAAATCCTTGCAAAGGATTTAGCTATAACGCAACTTACTCCTGCAAGTTTTATTATTCTCGGAGCATGCTCCCTGGAAGAGCCGAGTCCGAAGTTTCTGCCTGCAACAATCATATCTCCAGGCTGGACTCTGGAAGCGAAATCATCCCTCGCATCCTCAAGCACGTGTTTTGCAAGTTCCGGAAGGTTTGTTCTCAAATGAAAATATCTTCCCGGAGCTATGTGGTCAGTTGATATATCATCGCCAAATTTCCATACTTTTCCCTTAAGCACCATAACTTCCTCCTTATTGCAAATAATCCCTTGGATCTGCTATTTCCCCGGCTATGGCAGAGGCAGCAGCTGTTGCCGGGGATGCAAGGTATATTTCTGCATTGGGGTTTCCCATTCTTCCCTTGAAATTTCTGTTCTGTGTGGAGAGAACCCTTTCTCCATCCCCAAGAACTCCTTCATGAACACCCACACATGGGCCGCAACCTGGAGCAAGTATTGCAGCTCCAGCTTCTATGAATATGTCAAACAACCCTTCTTTTAGTGCTTTTTTGTATACATCCTTTGAAGCAGGAATAATTATTAGCCTAATATCCGGATGCTTTTTTCTGCCCTTAAGAATGGAAGCTGCTATCCTCAGGTCCTCTATTCTCCCATTGGTGCAGGTTCCTATAAACACCTGATTTAACTTTACTCCTTTTGCCTGGCTTATTGTTCTTGTATTATCTACTGTGTGGGGGAAGGAAACCACGGGTTCCAGCTTTGACACATCAATTTCATAAACCTTTTCGTATTTCGCGTCGGGGTCGGGCTTTAGCTCCCTAAAATCGCTTTCCCTTCCATATGATGCAAGATATTCTCTTGTTTTCTCATCTGTTGGAATAAGTCCAACTTTTGCTCCGGCCTCTACAGCCATATTCGAAATTGTAAGCCTTGCTTCCTGGGAAAGCTCTGCTATAACTTCTCCATCGAACTCCATAGCTTTGTATGTGGCTCCATCTGCACCTATCATACCTATGATGTGGAGAATTATGTCCTTTGAATACACCCCGTCGGGGAGTTTTCCCTTCAGAACAAAACGGAAAGTTTCTGGAACCTTCATCCAGACTTTCCCAAGCCCAAAAGCCAGAGCAATATCTGTGGAACCCATTCCTGTTGCAAAGGCGCCGAGAGCTCCTGCTGTGCATGTATGAGAATCCGCTCCTGTAAGCACATCACCGGGTTTAATATAGCGTTCCGCTACTATCTGATGGCTTATTCCTTCTCCAACATCAGAAACTATAGCAGATGTTCTTCTGGCAAACTCTCTCAGGATATTGTGAGCGTTTGAAAGCTCTTTCCTGGGAGAAGGAGCAGCATGGTCGATAAAAAGGATAGCCCTGGGAACCCTAACCTCTTTAAATCCCATTTTATCAAATTCCTCTACGGTAAGAGGGCCCGTCCCATCCTGAACAAGGGCAACATCTACGGGAACTACAACAAGCTCCCCGGGTTTAACGTCCTTTCCAACATGCTCAGAAAGAATTTTCTCAGCTAATGTTTTACCCATTTATCACCTCTTTTCAATTGGAATGTACTCAACATCCAGAGGCCCATTATAAAGGGCTCTGGGTCTGAATATTCTATTGGACTGAAGATATTCAAGCACATGGGCGGTCCATCCCACCACCCTGGCTATTGCAAAAATAGGAGTAAAAACTTCCTTGGGAAATCCAAGAAGGTTGTAAATTATGCCCGAGTAGAAGTCAACGTTCGGGAAAATTCCTTTCTTGCCTTTTTCTCTGATCATTACCTCTTCTATCTTTTCAGCTATCTGGGTCCATTTGGTATTTTTCTTTTCCTTTGAGAGCCTTTCCGCGTATTCCTTCAGGATCCTTGCCCTGGGATCATAAGCCTTATAAACCCTGTGCCCAAATCCCATTACCCTTCTGTGCTCCTTGATGGCCTGCATTATGTATGGTTCCACATTTTCTACTGAGCCTATTTCCTGGAGCATTTCAAGCACCCTTTCGTTTGCTCCTCCATGTAAGGGTCCTCTAAGAGCGCTTATTGCACCGCAAATTGCAGAATAAATGTCAGAGAGAGTAGAAGCTATAACCATGGCCGCAAAGGTAGAGGCATTCATTCCGTGTTCCATGTGAAGGATTAAAATAACGTCCACTAGCCTGGAAATTTCTTCATTGGGAATCTCTCCAGTAAGCATGTAATATAGGTTCTGTGCATGTGACAAATTGGAATTAGGAGGAACTATATCCAGTCCTCTTCTAGCCCGGCTGTAATATGCTACCATGGTGGGCATTTGGGCTGTAAGTCTAATAGATTTCCTTATGTTCGCACCTCTGGAATTGTCGTTCTTATCTGTGTCAAAACATCCGCCCATTGAAACACAGGTTCGGAGAATCTCCATTGGATGGGTATCCCTAGGAGCCTTTTTAATACAATCCACAAGTTCTTCAGGAACTTCTCTATGTTCAATAAGGTCTCTTTTTAGATTTTCGAGTTCATCTTTTTTGGGAAGGTCGCCAAACCAGAGAAGATAGGCCGTTTCCTCAAAATTTGAATGCTCTGCCAACAATTCTATTGGAATTCCTCTATAAATAAGCTTTCCAGCTTCTCCATCTATTACAGCGATGGATGTTATTGCTGCAACTACCCCCTCTAACCCTTTTGAATAAGAAACTTCTCCTGTTAAATGTCCCATTTCAATCTTTCTTTGAATAAATACTTATACACAATTTTACGTTATTTTTTTTCACAAAGGTCAACTGTTACGTCCGTAGTCATCCTCCAATCTAACAACATCTTCCAGATGAGGAGTGGACACCTCAAAAACGACACAATCCTCAATTGCAGCCATGCGATGTATTAGCCCTGGAGGAATGTGGAAAGAATCGCCAGAGTTTAGAATTTTCTCTTTAAAATTCCCTTCTTTTCCGTAAATGAACCTCATTTTTCCGCTCCATAACAGAATAGTTTCTTCCTTTACTTTATGGTACTGAAGTGAAAGCCTATGATGGGCTTTAATATAAAGAACTTTCCCCACATAGCTGTCAGTTTTAGCAAATAAAAGCTCATATCCCCATGGCTTTTCTATTTTTCTCATATGAGACCCTCCTTATACATCTGTGTATTTCAGGGTAAATTTTGTTTATCTCTCTAAGAAGATATTCCTCCACTTCCTGCGCTGTGTGAAAACGAAGGGCATTTGTAACCTTTTTTTTCATTACAGCTTCTTCTACAGAAATCAATAGTCTTTTTATCCTTGGTAACATTGCAGGAGTGGTTGAAAATTCCCGGAGCCCAAGACCCAAAAGCACCGCCGCATGAAGAGGGCTTGATGCCATTTCCCCACACACAGAAACTCTCTTGCCAGCCTCAGCAGATTTTTTTATGACGAACCTCACCATCCTGAGGAACCCCGGATCAAGGGTGTTGCAGATATAGGAAACCCTTTCGTTAGTTCTATCTGCTGCAAACACATATTGACTGAGGTCATTGGTTCCTATGCTCACAAAATCAACATACTTTATTATCTTATCTATTGAAACTGCAATTGCCGGGACTTCTACCATTATTCCAACTGGAATATTCTCTTGGAATTTGTATCCCTCCATTCTCAAAGTGCTTTTAATATCCTCCACAACAAGGTACAGTTTTTTTATCTCATCAAGATTGGTAACCATGGGAATCATTATTCTGATTGAAGGATGGTCTGCTGAAGCTCTCAATATTGCCCTCAACTGGGTATATAGAATCTCTTTGTGAGAAAAGAGATATCTTATGCCCCTCTCTCCCATTGCTGGATTTTCTTCGTGATAAAAGTGAAGTCCCTTTATTTTCTTCTCTGCACCCAGGTCAAATAGCCTGATGGTAATCTCTTTAAATTTTTCAGCAAGGCTCGAGTAAATCTCGAATTGTTTTTCTTCGTTGGGAACCTTCTGAGACCCCAGAATTAAATACTCTGTTCTATAAAGCCCAACTCCTTCTATTTTATCCGCCGGAACCTTTTCCGCCTCGGATGGAAATTCAAGGTTAATGAACATTTTAAAATCAACTCCATCAAGGGTGCTACTTTTCTCATCAAGTGCCCTGGAAAAGACTTTTTCCTCTTCAACAAAGGTTTGTTTCAGATGCATATATGTGTTTTTTTGAAGAGACGAAGGGGAAAGAATTACAAGCCCTTCATCTCCGTCAACTATAACCTCTTCTCCTTCTTTTATTTTGTTTTCCACATCCTCTATACCTACCACTGTTGGAATACCAAAGGCTCTTGCAAGTATTACCGCATGATATGTATCTCCACCGTATTCCGTCACAATCCCTTCAGGTTCTTTTCTCGAAATAATATAAGCAGCCTCAGAAGGCAGTATGTTTTTGGCAACAAGAATGTCCCCTTCCCAGCTAATTTCCTCCCCTTCTGCACTCAGGTTTTTCTGTATTCTCCTCAAAACATCTTCTATATCATGTATCTTTTCTTTTATATGATAGTCCTCCACATTCTTAAATATGCCATGATATTTATTTATAAGTGCCTCAATTGCTTTTTCAGCTGTTTCAAGATTGTCAACTATTCGAGAAATCATCTCCTCTATTAGCTTCTTATCTTCGAGTATCAGAAGCTGAGATTCAAGGATCAAAGCTTGTTCATCTCCAACCTTTTCCTTTATCTCATCTTTAATCTCCTCAAGTTCTGTTCTTGTTTTTACAATGGCCTCTTCCAATCTTTTAATCTGAGATTGTTCTTCTCCCCTTACTATGTTAGCCTGCACTATTCTGGCAGGTCTTCTTAGAAAGCGTGCACGTCCTATCCCTATTCCAGCTACAGCGGATTTTCCCCTGAGAATAATCATTCTCCTTCCCCGAATTTATCTTCAATAAGAGCTACTATTTCTTCTATTGCTTCCTTCTCGTCTTCTCCATCCGCTTTAATTTTTAGTTTTGTTCCCACCGGAGCAGCAAGGGTCAAAAGACCCAGAATGGATTTCGCGTCCGCTTCCATGCCATTAGCTTCAATCACTATGTTGCTCCTGTATTTTTGAGCTACTTGAACCAGCTTGGTAGCTGCCCTTGCATGCATCCCCAATCTGTTAGTTAACACGACCTCTTTTTCTATCATTTTTCCAGAAGCTCTCTTATTCTCCCTATCGATTCTTTCCCTCTCAGGGTAAGGGACTTCGAAAGATCCTCCAGTCCTTTTTTTTCTCTTTCTGAAATAAACTTAAGGAGCAGGGGAAGATTCACTCCGGTTATAATTTCTACATTCTCATTTTCCAGAAGGGAAACACACATATTTGTTGGGGTTCCTCCAAAAATATCTGTAAAAACTATAACTCCCTTACCTCTCTCCTCCTTTTCAATGGCCTCCTTTATCTCATCCATTTTCTCCTCTATTCCGCTTGCCCCTTCCCTCCATTCTATGGTTATAACAGGAAGGGAAACCTTTTTTCCTATAATTTTTGATACTACATTAAGGAGAGCCTTTCCCAGGTCTCCATGAGTTACTATTACTCCACCAACCATTATTTGCTCACATCCCTGTGTATTTTAACCACTTCGTATCTGTTTTTATCCTTTAACCAATTATACAACTCCTCCACGAAAAATACAGACCTGTGTTTTCCCCCTGTACAGCCAATGGAAATTACCAGCTCCCGCCTTCCATCCATAAAAAACATATCGAGGGTTTCATCCAGAAATTTCTTTAAAGCATCCATATATCTCACAACCTCATTGTGAGCCATGAGAAAATCCCTGACCATAGGGTTTTCTCCTGTAAGCTCTCTGAGCTCTTCAACCCAGAAGGGGTTGGGAAGTGCTCTAACATCAAAAAGAAGGTCTGTCTCCTGAGGTATGCCGTAAACAAAACCAAAACTCACCACATTGACCTTCTGGCCCTCGTGCTCTGGTCCGTATTTCTCCATTACCTTTTTTCTTAACGCTCCCATTGACATACCTGTGGTGTCTATAAACTCTCCTGCGAGCATTCTGGCAGATGAAAGAATTTTCCTTTCTTCTTTAAGGGCCTCTTCCAGTGAGGTTTTTCCCTGAAGAGGGTGCTTTCTCCGCAAGAGTTTAAACCTTCTTATTATTTCAGAATCGTTTGCATCAAGAAAAATAACATCCACATCTGCAATTTTTCTCAACTCTTCCACAAGCCAGGGAAATCTCCTCTGAAAATTTTCTTCCCTTACATCTATTACAAGACCGAACCTATTAATGGAGGGGTTTCTCTTAATTAAATTGCCTATAAGCTGTGGAATAAATTCAATGGGAAGGTTATCCATGCAGTAAAACCCAATGTCCTCAAGAGCTTTCAAAAAGGTTGTTTTACCGGAACCTGATACCCCTGTTATTATTACTATTTTTGGCCTCAAGATTCCCCCAGTCTTTCCATAAGCTCTTTTAAAGGGTATATCCCGGAGCGTCCCAGAAGATATAATCTCGCTGCTACTTCTATAAGGTTAGCTATATTTCTACCCGCAGCCACAGGAATTTTCCTTTTGGGAATCTCAACCCCTAATATCTCCTCCTTCTCTTCTCTTAAAAAAAGCCTTTCCTCGCTCTTATCAAAGGGATGAAGTTCCAGAATAAGGTCTATGGGTGAAAATGGAAGCACAGCTCCACCAAAAATTTCATTTACATTAATGGCTCCAAGACCTCTCACTTCCATAAATCCCCTGATTTTTTCAGGTGAAATGCCCACTATCTTTCCTTCAGGAAGACGGAGCACTTCAACCATATCATCTGCAACAAACATGTGACCCCTGCTTATAAGTTCTAGTGCAATTTCACTTTTTCCAATTCCACTTTCTCCTGTTACGAGGACTCCCACCCCATAAACACCAAGGAGTTCTCCATGTATTGTTATTCTTTCAGAAAGCTCCCAGTGAAGGAAATTGTTTAATTTTTCATAACAATCGCATTTAAGACACAAAAAAACTGGAATTGAGTTTTTCTCAGCAACGGAAAGGAGCAGGTCTTTTAAATTTTTCTCCCTCTGAAGAATGACTGCAGGTGGTTTGAGAGAGAAAAAAGATTCAAGCTTTTTGAAAGCATCTTCTTCAGGTAATTTTGAAATGTAGAGAAGTTCATCCTTTCCGAAGAATTGCACTGCTCCTTCTATGAATAGATCAAGAACTCCTGCAAGCACCAAACCTGGTCTCTGAAGAGAGGGACTGGTAATCTTTCCAGTTAGAACTGATTCACTAGCAGGATATATCAGTCTTATTTCCTCTTTATTTAAGGAATAGAACTTTATTATTGG
>JAGHBF010000137.1 GCA_021161165.1 Candidatus Aminicenantota bacterium | reverse complement strand
TCTTTAACCAATGGGTTATATTTATCTCGTGCTTTCATTTTTGTCTTCTTTGGTTATTGCCATTGCTCTTCGTTTTTTTGAGGGCTGGCATTATGATAGGGTTATTGTTATAGCGTCTAATTATGCAGTTGCTGGTAGTCTCGGCGTAATTCTTTCAAAGCCCTCTCCGCTTCCCCAGGGGGTAATACCATTTGCTGTATTTGTTGGTTTTCTTTTTTTTACCACTTTTATCGTTTACAGCCTTTCTATAAAAAAAGATGGAATTGCTCCCGCTGTAACCTTCGGGAGAATTTCCATGGCCATACCGGTTATAGTATCTATAATTTTCTGGGGAGAAAGACCGAAAGTATTTAACTGGGCAGGACTTGTGATAGTTCTTCTGGTAATACTTACATGGGAAGGGAAAATAACCGGTCTTTCGATGTCTCTTTTGGGCTTATTCCTTCTTTCAGGAACGATAAGCACTTCCATGAAATTTTTTAAAGTCAAATTTCCTTCCGTTGATGAAGGATATTTCTTGATATTTCTTTTCTTTTCCGCACTTGTCTGGAGCTGGTCCTACGTTATTTTAACACGGAGAAAACCCGGGCTTGCTCCAGTAATTGGGGGATTAATTGTAGGAATTCCGAATTTCTTTTCCAGCTATTTCCTGCTTAAAGGATTAAAAACTGTGCCTGCCTATGTTTCTTTCCCCTTCATATCTGTGAATTTAATAATATTTTCTGCCGTTGCAGGGTACATTATATTTCATGAGAAGCTTTGCCTGAGGAAAACTTTCCTTTTGTTTCTTGGCGCAGCTGGAGTAATCCTTCTGGCTATATAAAAAAAGCCCCCATTAAGGGGGCTTTTAAAGGGGATTTTTACAAAATTTAAATTAATCCAAGAGAAGAAGATTTTTTTACTATCTGGTCAACGAGCTTTTTTACTGCCTTTTCAGAAGCTTTGGATATAGAGCTGTCTTCGCCAAAAAATCCACCTCCAGCGCTTGTTATTCCAGCCACGAATATTCCTGTGCTTTTATCCTCTGCCTTTGCGGAAAAGAGAATTTCTCCTGTTTCTACGTCTATAAGCTGTGCCGTAATACCTACTTTAGCCTCTGACAGTTTAGCCCCAGCACCTCCTATTCCGATTTTTCTTCCCAAAAATCCAAGCCCTCCGCCTTTTTTCTTCTGCTCAAATTTAAACACTGTGCCGGTAATTATGTACTTTACACCGGCAAGCTTTCCTATTTTTACAGCTGTGGTTGGGTCAGACCTTCCAGACTGCTGAAAATCCTGTTCCTTTAGCAGACCATTTAAGTATTTTCTTGAATAAATTCTGAAAACTGTCCTATCAAGAAGTTCATTTTCCACAAGTGCCTGTATTCCTTCACCTATATCATAACTTCCCCACCAATAATGCTTAATGGGCGAAAAATCAAATTTTAAAACAGCAACTTTTGGCCTTTCCTTTTGTGCAAGGACAGGCATTACAAGGGCTACCAGAAGAAGTAACACAATAAAACGATTTAATTTCATTTTTTCCTCCTTAACCTTTTTTCAATAAGATTTTATATTAAAAGGATTTTGAAGTCAAAAGACTTAAATTTTATAGTATTTTGTATAGGATGAATGCCATATTATTTTTACATTGGTCAAATTTTGTGTTATAGATAGTATTGAAAAACTAAAAGGAGGGTCGGTGCCATGAAGAAAGGCGCAATTTTGTTAGTATTTTTGCTATCTTTTTCTCCCATGCTTATGGCAGGAGCCTGGGATAACATGCTTATAGGGACAAGGTCTCTTGCTATGGCTACGGCAGTTACAGGTCTTGCTGATGACCCCAGTGCAATCTTTTATAATCCAGGTGGACTTGCCTTTTATGATTATAGCTTCAGATTCTCTGTGGAAGGTGTATATGTAAGTCCCAAAGACGCATACACCTCCCCTATGGGTAATACTGTTTACAGCGAACTTAAAAGTAAGTATCCACAGGCATTCCTGGCTTACAAAAAAGGAAGATGGAGTTTTGCACTTGGACTTTATTCCCCGTATGGTCAGGGTGGAGTAGACTGGAAGAGGGAACAATTAGGGGTTCCTTTAAAATCCGTTTTCGGAGTCTATTCCATTACACCGGCAGTTGCTTACAGGCTTTCAGACAAGGTTGCCATTGGAGCTAACCTTAATTATTATTACGGATCCCTTGAAGTGGATACAGAAGATCTTACTTACGGTCCCATGAAAATTAATGAAAGTGGCAGCACATTTACAGGAGGTTTTGGAATTTTGATACGACCTAATGACAGGGTTGGAATAGGAATAACTTTCCATGGTCCTTCTGACATAACAATAAAGGGGACCACTACCATAATGGGAATGGATTTTGATTCAGAATCTAAAGCAAAACTTCCCTATAATTTTGAATTCGGAGTTTCTTACAGAGTATCCGATAATTTCGTACTCGGGATGGGTGTAGGCTATTCTCATTGGTCAGTTATGAAGGAACTTGAGGGAACAATTAAGAATGTCCCAGTTGCTCCAGGAGTATTTATGGATATTGATAAGAGCGAAGATTTTGATTTTAACGACCTTGTAAACTTCAAAATGGGAGGAGAGTATACCTTTGACAGTGGTCTGACAGTAAGATTTGGCATGGCTTATGATACAAAAGCCCAACCAGTGGAGACGCTTTCACCCGCCAACATTGACGTGGATAAAGTAGTTTTTATGGGAGGTTTCGGATATACGGTTGGCAGATTTCAGCTCAATTTTACAGCTTTACATGCTTTCGGTAAGGAAAGGACTAAAACCACAATTTTAGGACCCTACCAGATACATGAAAAATATAATCTGGATGCAACAGTTTTGAGTCTTGGTATAGTTTATTCATATTAAATTTTTCAACAGCCTCCTGAAAAATTCAGGAGGCTTGCCCTTTATGTTATAATACTTTTAGCCGGTTAATCCGGCTTATACCCCCTCGCAATAAAAACACACCTCCCACAAATAAGGGGCTTGTGCCCCTTTCTCTCTATTTTGATATAATGGATGATAGTTACAGTTATGAGTAAATACTTCTTAAAGGGATTAAAAGACAATGTCGGATATTTTTTGCTTTGTGCATTTATAACATTACATCGTGTCAAGAATTTTGTGTAAGAATTTCATTTTTTCTCTCCTCTTGCATAAACCAGTAAGAAAAACCTTTTATTCTGCGTTTCTTCCATCTTTCGTTTAGCTCACGAACCAGCAGATATACCAGTTTTTCTAATGACTCAGGCGTAGGGAAT
>JAGHBF010000127.1 GCA_021161165.1 Candidatus Aminicenantota bacterium | reverse complement strand
TTTACAAAATATTTTTTATTAAAAATAAACAGGGTTTATTCAGGCCTTAAATTTTTTATCACATCCATTGTTCTGGAAGTACAACTATTCTTTTGTTAACATTTATCATATGAGGGAGTTTTATTTGGGAAAGAGCTTATTTTTTTTGGATGTATAGATAGGTAAGGGAGATGATTATTACTTATTTTTGTAGTTTACCCTTTTTAAAATACGTGCCGTCAGTGCAAAAATTCGCGCTTTATCCCTATGAGACCTGTACTCTGCTCATCCCATGCAGAGCGATAAATTGTCGAAAATGAAGCCAAACGTGGGGTCAGACATGGAATTTATCTTTAAATGAGAAAAAGACACCAGTCCAAAAAAGACATTTTAAATTCTTTTGTTGGAGTAAGTGAAATCACAAAGGAAATCAGGGAAAAAATCCAAGAAGCTGCTATGGAAAAGGACCCTGTACTTATAGAGGGAGAAAGCGGTGTAGGAAAGGGCCTCGCTGCAAAGATTATCCATGAAATCTCCGGCCTTAAGGGAAAAATGATTCATGTTAACTGTCCCTCTCTTCCCAGGGAGCTTTTTGAAAGTGAACTTTTTGGGTACAGGAAAGGTGCATTTACTGGCGCTGTTGAAGATAAAAAAGGATTTGTTGAAGAAGCTAACAAAGGCACCCTCTTCCTTGATGAAATTGTGGATCTGCCCCCAAATGTGCAGGCAAAACTGCTTATATTCGTTGAAGAGGGAAAATATTACAGACTGGGAGAACCACTGGAAAGAAAAGTTAATACCAGAATAATAGCTGCAACAAATTCCGACATAAAAAGAGCTATAAAAAACAGAAAATTTCGTGAAGACCTTTTTTTCCGTCTGTCAGTCTTTGAAATAAGAATTCCACCATTAAGACAAAGAAAAGAGGACATTGAGCATATAATGAATCATTATAAAAAATTCCTTCGTGGAAGGAAATTGGAAAAGGAGGCTATGGAATATATCATTAATCACCCCCTGCCTGGAAATGTGCGCCAGATAATTAATTTATTTAAAAGGCTTGGAGTAAGAAAGGGTATTATCACGTTGGAAGAGGTAAAGTCGGAACTCGAAAGGTGGTCAGACCTTAAAGAAAAGAAAGATAACATCGTTATCCTTTTGTGGGAAAGGCTGAAAGAAGGAGAGGATTTCTGGGAGGTTGTGTGGAAACCCTTTCTAAAAAGAGAACTAAAACGCTCTGAGGTAAGAGAAATAATAAGAAAGGCTTGGGTATCCTCCGGAGGAAGGATGAAAAAAGCCGTTGAATTAATGGGAATAAAAAATAGCGAATACAAAAAATTTCTTGTATATCTTAAAAGATATGACCTCTCTCCCTTTAGGTAACTTATAAGTAAATTTTACAACAAATTAGTTTCCATACATTTTCCAGCTTTTTTCGGAACAGAGCTAATTGCCTCTTAACTAAATTCAACTGATAAGTTGACTGAAAAAATTTTAATGGTTATTTAAATCCCCATTAAGAGCTGCTTTAATTGGATTGACTTTATGGCATAAAAATTGCTGACAAAAATTGGCTAAAAAATTAAAAGGAGGTAGCCATGAAAGAAAAAGTTTTATTCCTTCTTTTGGTTGTGGGACTTCTGTTTGCATTCTCCGTCGTGGGAGCTGCTGTAAACAACAACGCTGGTAGCAATAGCCTGGTTCCTTCCCTGAATGCAGTTCCTTCAAACGTAACATGCCTCTGTATTTACATACTCGGTACAGATAACGGTTATCATGATTGCTTCTGGAATGACACCAACTGCGTTGCAATCATCTGTCCCTGCTGATTTTCTATCACCAACCCAAACAGACTAAAAGCAAAGATATAAAATGAGTATGAAGAGTGTATTAATAGAGCGTTTTTTTGCATTTTTATTGAGTGTTTCACTTTTAGTAGCAGGGGAATTCTTTAAATTTATAAAAACTATTCATCTTGAAGCCAGCGAAGAAAACATATTCAAATTATGTGACATTTCCACAGATGAAAACCATTTCTATGTATTAGACCCACTGGCGGATTTTAAAATAAAGATTTATGATAAGAGGGGAATTTTCCTTAAAGAATCAGGAAGAAAAGGAAGGGGGCCGGGAGAATTTGTAAAACCGCGGGCGATTTATGTTTCAGAGAATAGAGTGGTTATCGCCGAGAAGGGAATTTATGCCTATGAGGTCCTTGACAAAGAATCCCTTCAGCACGTTTACAGTAAATTTCCTAATTACAAAATGGGCTTATGCGGGATTGACATTTTTCTAAAAAATGAGCGACTTATCACCTCTGACTGGGGAATTCATTTTAAACAAGGAATGGGTGACGAAACCTTCCATGGAATTGTTTATGACCTTAAAACAGAAAATATGAAGTTCCTCTGGCATAATAAATACTGGAAAACTGGAAAAATAGTTTTTTCCTACTCAAGAGCTGATGTTGCCCCAGACGGCACTATTTATCTCGTTTACAATCCCTACCCAACCATACGTGTATATACACCTGATGGCAAATTTATAAAAGAGAAGGAAATTAAAAATCCTCACTTCATAGCCCCAACAGAATACGAGGAAGAGGAAATGAATCATTTCTTAAGGAACTGGGACCTGAAAGATAGAGCCTCATATATAAATTATATTCAGAACTGGAGTAAAAGATATTCATGGGTGCAGGGGGTCTTTGCTACCAAAGACAAAATATTTGTCTTTGTAAGAGAGTTCAACGAAAAAATTAACGGATGGAAGGTCTGGTATACAGTTTTTGACGGGGATCTCAATCTGATCTCTCAATTCAGATATTTAAAAAATTCGGCAGCTGGCGATGAAGAGTGGCTTAATATAATATCTCCTCAGATTGAAATAACTTATTCTCCAGATAAGAAATATCTTTATCTTGCAAGGTATAAAGATGAAGAAGGAGTCTTTATAGAAGTTTATGAATACAGAGGGGAAAAATGAAAAAAGGATGGTGGATTGCAATTGCTGTTGTCTCAATAATACTGAATATAGTATTAAGTCTTGGTGTTTACAGGATCACAAAAAGCATGGCAGATGAACGAATAAAATTTTCTGACCCATCGTGTTTATTTCATGCTGTGGTCTTAACCCCGAAGAAAACATGTTATCCGGTTGACAGGTTGGTCAATCAGATAAGGGAATTCAAAGGCTTTTGTATAGAAAAGGTCGTTTATCCTTCTGATAGAGGGAAAAAATTAAGAAAATATACCGGGTTTCTTCCGTCTTTTCTTCTGTTTTCAAGAAGCGAACATTTAATCTTTTCAATTCCACTTAACAACGAAACTTTCAGAGACACTGAAATAGTCATAAACTCATTGATTGCAAAATTAGGAGGGCTAAGCCAGAGAAAGGTCAAGACAAATTAACCTGAAAGTAAAATCTCAACTATAATTTCCTTAGCGAATAAATTTTCCTTTTTCCCAGTGATAGCATCATATACGTCTATATCATACCCTTTTTTGCCCTTTTTATAGTAAACAATAAAGGGGTAAAGGAGAAGGTCAAGATATCTCAGCTTCTCAAGCCTTTTTTTAAAAAAAATCCCAACAGGGAATCTTGCTTCCAGCATCGCAATTTCTTCGGCTTTTTCCCTTTCAATTTTTCTAATTCCCGGGCTTCCTTTGAAATCCTCTGCTATGTCTATAATTTGATTTTCTATCGTGCTGGTTTTCCCTTTTACCGCATCCACCCCGAAATAAAGTTTTTTTCCACCTGTGTATTCTACTTCAAAAAGATAAAACGGCGCGTATATTATTTCCCTTTTTAAAAAAGGCAACGGTTCTTTTTCTCCCTTTTCCTTAAGGGGAGGGATTATTTTCATTTAATCTGTTTCCTGTCCAGATAAAAAAAGAGTAATGCCATTACTATTAGAGTAAATCCTGCAGAAAAATTTATTATTTTTGAAACCTTATCCTCAACGATAAGAGAAGAAAGAGCAACTATTGTTCCAAATAGCCCCCAGAAAATTCCAACTATTCCAAAGGCTCTTAGCTTTTTCATTTCTTACACCTCAAAATATTATGTAAAGAATAATCTGTATTCCTATTAAGAAAATTGCCCACAGTCTGAGGTCTCTCCATTTCTTTCTGTTCTCTGCTCCCCTGTATATGTATTCTCCTGGCCTTGTAATAACCCATATAGCAAGAAGCACATAAAGGCTACCTGCGATTATTTTCGCCCAGTATAGAGGAATGTTTCTCAAAAATTCATCCATTTATCCTCCTCTCCACTGCTGCTTTAAAATTCTCGTCCTTTTCAAGGTATCCATAAACAAGGCCTCTCAATTTTTCAGGAGGTTCAGGAGGAGTAAGGTAGCTTACCACGACATTTACAATCAAAGAAATAACAAAGGACCACCACGCCACATACAAAAAATTCACTTTTAATACTGAAAGCCCTATAGCAGAAAGAACTCCAATGCTCAAACCCCAGAAACCACCCCACCCTGTTGAACGCCACCACAGAACTCCCAGAAGCAATGTGGCAAGTGTAGGCCCCTGAAAAAACGAAAGCAACGTCTGCATTGCCACGTATATTCCAGGAAACTTATCAGTAAATGGAGCAAAAACTACTCCGAAAATAATAAAGGCGAATGTGAGAACCCGTCCCACAATGAGATAATGACTGTCAGAAGCATTCTTTTTTATGTATTTTTGATATATATCTCTTGTCCACAGAGTGGCAGCTGAATTAAGAGTAGAGTCAACGCTGGAGTGAAGGGCTGCAATAAAGGCTACAAAGACAAGACCTCCCAGGCCCGGAGGAAGAAAATTCTTTACCACCCATGGAAGCGCCTGATCAGGATTCTTTATTGCACCGGCAGGGGCAAACATTAAAGCAAAAAATCCCGGAAGAACTACAAGAATAGGTATGAGAGTTTTCGGGAAGGCTGCAAACATCATGCCTGCTTTGGCATCCCATTCAGTTTTTGCTCCAAGAGCTCTTTGAATTATTGACTGATTGGCACACCACCAGGCAGGGGAAAGAACCAGGCCAAGACCAAGAATCATTCCCAGCCATGGGTAAGCAGGATTATTAAGGGGAAGGAAAAGGTTAAGATGCTGTGGATGGGCAGCTTTTAATGCCTTAAAAAAATTAAAAACTCCGCCAGCCTTTATGAACCCAACCGCAGCTACCGCAAAACCTCCCACAAACATTATTCCGAGCTGGACAACATCTGTTATGGCCACTGCGGCAAGACCGCCTGAAATAGTATAAACTCCGACCACTATGGCTGTAAGCACTATACTGAATCCGATGGACCACCCCACATAGGTATGAAGCATTATCCCGGAAGCCCAGAAAAATATCCCGAGAAGCATTATGAGAAAGACTCCGTAAATTACGGCTTCAATTACCCTTACGGATTCCTTGTATCTTTTCCCCAGAAATTCAGGAACCGTATAGACTTTGTTTTTCCAGTAATAGGGAACTATAACCAGCGCTGATATTATCATGGCTGGAATAGCTCCAAGCCATTCGTAATTCGCCTGAGCTATCCCGAACCTGTAAGCACCGCCTGCTGCTCCAACATAATCATAGGCACCTATATTGGTACCGATGATTGACATTCCAATGACCCACCACGGAAGCGCCCTTCCAGCAAGGAAATAGTCCTCCGTACTTTTAACATATTCCTTAAATAAAAGCCCGAAAATAAATATTGAAAGTAAATACACAATAATCAGAAAAATATCAATATTCTGAACAAGTATTTCTCTCATTTCACAAGAATTTCAGGCACTTTTATTTTTTTTCCATTATAACTGACTTCTTTATATGGCCATTTCCCTGTGTAAGTAAGTATCTCAATTCCATTTTCGGTTACCAGAACAGTATCTTCAACTTTAGCACCTTCTAGCGTTGGATTAAAGGCAAAAGCCTGATTTACATGAACAATTTCTTTACTTTCAGAAGTTGCAATGAATTCTCTTTCGCTGTATCCTATCCCTCCACCCTGATGATGGTTTTCCCACTCCTCTGGAAAACCGTATTTCCCGTAAATACCAGTTGCTTCTTTAAAAATTCTGGAAATTTTGGCCCCGGGTTTAAGTCCTGAAACAAAAGCAGCATAGACCTTCTCAGCTACACGTTGTCGTTTTTTTATAGCCTCAGGAAGGGGACCAAAATGAACAAGCCTTGTGAGAGCAACAACCAGTCCGTATTTTTTTGCACACACATTTATCTGTGCATACCTTTTGAGCACCCTTCCTCTGGGAATAACATGACGATACTTCAAAATCCCATCATCTACACCAATCAAAAGGACTGTGGGAACAAGGCCTCTTTTATAAAGCTCAAAAGCTGTTAGGGCTCTTATTTCCTCCTCGCTCATTCCAGGTTTTATTTCTCTTGCTACCTTTTCAACAGCCTCAGAAGCAAGCCTGGCAACTTTCCGATATCTTTTCACCTCGTCTTGTGTTAACTCATACCTGAGTGTTCTAAACCTGTCCTCAATGTGAATTGCGTCTGGTATGGTAACATCGGATGCGAGATGGGGCCCGCCCAGTTTGTGGGCAAGCTGGAGCTTTACATCTCGGTTTATGTCTTCATACCATTTGAAAACAACTGGTTCCACTTCAAACCCCTTAAGTTCTTCATCCATAAAACGTCGAACTTCATCATTTGGAGCAAGAAGATAAACTTTTCTCAAGGTCACAAGAAGGGAAACCGTTCCCTGTTCCGAAGCTATAACCACTGTGCTTGTGCCTCCTCCTGTAAGCCAGGCAAAATTTCTCTGGGTAGAAAGAAGAAGCCCGGTAAATCCATGTCTGCGCATAAAATCCCTGACTTTTTTAACCTTGTAGTTATACTCATCCACTCTTGAAGCCATAATTACCCCGATAAACAAGAGGAAACCTATAAGTTTTAAAATTCTACTCATTTTCTAAACCCTAAACAAAGACTAACAAAGACTGTAAAAAATGGTCAAGAAATTTATGGATTAACTATTTGCTGCCTCAATTCCTGGCATCTCAAGTATTCCACCCATTTTTTTATCTTCTCTCTTCAGAAGAATTGCAAAAATAAGTCCTACCACACCAAGAAAGGCAAACATCACCATGCTTGCTTTGTATGTATGTGTCATATCGCGGAGTTTTCCATTAAGATAAGGAAAGAGCATAAGCCCTATGTTCTGAATCATAGTCATAAGTCCGAAGGCCGTGCCAACTCTCTCTTCCTTTACTATAAGTGGAACTGTAGGCCACATCGCTGCAGGCACCAGAGAAAATGCAAGACCGAGAACTATCATGGGCCAGGCGGGATAGATATTTGTAAATCCCATAAGAAGATACGTGGGAATCATCATAAGAGAACCAAGGATCATGATGGAAGCTCTGCGTCCTACACGGTCAACCATTCCACCAAAAATAGGAGCGAGCACAGCAGAGGCTATCATTATTATGCTGGTAATACCTCCCGCTGTCCTGTATATACCGATAAAGAAGTTCTTAACCTGTAAGAAGAAACCTGAGGCTGCTGCTGTCAGGGTCATGGGAAGCCCCCACTTTGTATGGAAGAAATCAGTGGAAAGGGAAGTGAAAGGAAAGATGGCAGAATAGAAAGTCACACATAGAAGCACAACATACCAGTAGGCTCTTGGAAATTCCTTAATATCTTTAAGCCTTATCTTCTCCTCAACTCCCTCCTCTTTTAGACTAAGGTATTTTTCTCCATGTTTATCCATAACTACATAAACCACATTGCTCAGGAAAGAAAGAATGGTGAAAATAACTGCTGCCCATAAAGCTGCTCTGAAGCTGTTAAAATGCTTCGCAATAGATGCCTCAAGATTGAAACTGAAGATTGTTCCAAGACGACTCAGGGTAAGGGCAATTCCAAAGGCAAGGGCAAGTTCCTTACCTTTAAACCAGCGGGCAAGAATGGAGCTCTGAGCAACAACAAGGGATTCTGAACCCATGCCGAAAATTATCCTTCCGATATATATCATCGTCATGTTATTGGCAAGGGCAACTATTGTGGCGCCCAGCACAACTAAAGAAGAAAAAAGAAGACTTGCCCTTCGGGTTCCAATCTTGTCAATGATTATTCCGCCAATAAAAACAGTAAATATGGCGGCAACGCTGTAAGCAGAGTAGGTAGCACCAATCTGTTCTCTTCCTATTCCAAGAGCCTTTATTAAAAGTGGAGCTATTGCCCCAAGACTATCGTAGGCAAAATAACTGCCATATGTAAGTAGCGCAACGAAGAAAAGTATAGTAAACCTATAGACAGGCTTAGCAGGATGGAAAAAACCGCTTCTTTCAATTTCTGTCATATCCACCTCCTGTAAAACGGATAAAAATTATAGCA
>JAGHBF010000128.1 GCA_021161165.1 Candidatus Aminicenantota bacterium | reverse complement strand
TGGTCATTCTTAAATCCCCTGCTCCTTCTGGTTGTATATACTGTAGTTTTTGGGTTTATATTAAGACCAAGAGACCCGGCTTTTGCAGGTAATCCATTTAATTATGCCCTTTTCCTCTTTTCAGGACTTCTCCCATGGATATGGTTTTCCGCCTGTGTGCTGGAGGCAACAACAATAATATTAATAAACGGAAATGTTCTAAAAAAAGTCATGTTCCCTGCAGAAGTTCTTCCTATTGTTAGTGTAACTGCAAACTTTGTACATTTTCTATTCGGTATTCCCATTCTTCTTCTGTTTGAAATAGCACTGGGTCATCCTCTAACCTATTATGTCTTCCTATCCATTGTGGTTATGCTGATACAGTATATATTTTCTCTTTCTCTATCGTTCTTTCTCTCAGCACTCAGTGCAAATTTTAGAGACCTCCAGCATCTTATGGCAAATATAGTCACCCTATGGTTCTTTTCAACTCCCATTATTTATCCCATGACCTTCGGAGTAATAAACCAGCACAAATGGCTTAGGACCATCCTTTACCTTAATCCAATGACGCATATAATAGAAGGATATCAGAGGGCTTTTTATTACGGGCAGATGATTCCATGGAAAAGACTTGGAGTAACTCTGCTCCTTTCAATCATTCTTCTCTGGCTGGGATACTGGATCTTTGACAGGCTAAGAGATACTTTTGTGGAGGAAGCATGAAAGCGGTTGTTCTTGATAATGTTACAAAATACTATAGAAGGTTCACATCAAAGAGAAAGTTTCAGACCTTAAAAAGCGCAATTTTGGAAAAAAATTTATTTTCCCATCTTGCTCCCAGGGAAATAATAAAGGCGGTGGACGGGGTAAGCTTTGAAATAGAAAAAGGGGAAACTTTTGGGATAATTGGAGAAAACGGCTCAGGCAAAAGCACTCTTCTAAAACTTATTGCAGGAATAACACGACCTACCAGTGGTCAAATAAAAGTAAACGGCAAGGTCTCAGCGTTAATTGAACTTGGAGCCGGTTTTCATCCTGAAATTTCAGGAAGGGAAAATATTTATATAAACGGAATTATGCTCGGGCTCACCAAGAAGGAAATAGATGAAAAACTAGAAGAGATAATAAAATTTGCAGAACTTGAAGATTTTATTGATATGCCCGTAAAAACCTACTCATCCGGAATGTATATGAGGCTTGGATTTTCCGTAGCAATAAATGTGAACCCTGATATTCTGCTGGTGGACGAAGTTCTCGCGGTAGGAGATGCATCTTTTGTAAACAAAGGGCTGGAAAAAATCAAAGAAATGAAAAAATCAGGAAAAACCATAGTCTTTGTAACCCATGCCCTTGACCTTACACAAAAAATTTGTCACCGGGTAGCCTGGATGAAAAAGGGGAAGGTAATGATGATAGGGGAACCAAAGGAAGTGGTGGACAGATATCTTATGGATGCCCTCGGAAAAGAATCCCAAGAAGAGTTGATAGTTAAAAATGAAGGCAGATGGGGAAACAGAGAAGTTGAAATAACAGAAAGCTGGATAGAAGATCTCAAAGGAAAGAAAAGAACCCATTTTGACTATGGTGAGGGTTTAAAAATAGTAATGAAAATCGTTCCCAAAAAAGAAGTGAAGGATTTCGTATTTGGGGTGGGTATATTCAATAGTGAAGGAACGAATGTATATGGAACAAATACTCATCTTGAATTCTATAAACCAAAAATTATAAAAGGAGAGGCAGTTGTAAAATTCGAAATCCCGGCTATCCATCTTGTAAATGGAACATATACGGTGGATCTTGCGGTTCACAGAGAGGACGGTTTTGCCTACGATTATATAAAGGGTGGTCTTGCATTCATGGTCCACTCCCTCAGCCGCGAGGTTGGTATCTGGAGGCCTGAGCACAGATGGGAATTTGAAGGAAAAGTAGAAATAGAGGAATACACGGGCAAAGAAAAATAACACAGTATGCTTTTTGAGGAATTAAGGGAAGAATTTAAAAAAATCCAGGGGAAAATTTCAACATGCTATTCTGAATTCCCTTTTCTTCACCTTGGTGCAAAAGAAGGAAAATATTTACTTATAACTCCACCTGACTTTGAATTACACCTGGAACTTGCAGCACTTTTCGGGAAAAAAGCGATCCTCTTCCCACCTCCAAGAGATAAAATATTTTCTTCTCTTCCCCTTTCCCCCTACTCTCTTGCCAGAAGAGTAAAGACATTATGGTTGGCCTCCAGAGGTCTTGCTGACATAATAGTCGCCCCGGTAAATTCACTTTTACCACTTCCCTCGCCTTCATGGGTTCAAAAACATGTTTTCTCCCTTCACAAAGATGAAGAATTCGAGGTGGAACTTCTTATAGAATATTTTAGAGAGCTCGAATATACTGAGAGAGACTTTGTAAAGCAAATTGGTGAATACAGTATTAGAGGAGGTATAGTTGACTATTTCAGTGGATGGGATGAATTCCCAACAAGGCTGGAATTTTCTGGAGATGAAATAATTTCCATTAGAAGTTTTGACCCATCTTCACAGCTGTCTCTTGAAGAAAAAAGGGAGGCCATTATAGGACCTTTCAGGGAATATTCTCTAAAAAAAGCACCCCAAAAACTGAATGAAATTAAAAATAAAGTTCCACGGGAAAAAACTTTTGCTATAGAGAGGATCCTGGAACAATTATCAGAAGGCGAGCCCGGCGAGGTTTTTGTTCTTTTGAAGAATGGACTACTACCGGCTATTGATTTTTTCAGTGATTTTACTCCTATATTCTTTAACTATAAGAAAATACAGGAATATTTAAAAGAGGAAAAAAGAGCTGAAGAAGAAAGCTTTGTTCCCTATCCTGCTCTTGAAGACCTCATAAAATTACCGGAAAGCACAATAATAGAATATTGCAAATCAGAAGGGAAAGCGGTCAACTTTTATCCTATTGAACCATTGAAAGGTTCCTTTTCTGCGTGGGAAAAATGGCTCGAGTCAGAAAAACAAGCTAGCAAAAAAGTTTTGGCTGTATGGGATAGGGAAGAAAAACCCTATTTTGCCGATGAAGTCGTAAGAGGCAACCTCAAAAAGGGATTTCAATTCAGGGACTGGATAGTTCTGGGAAGTGAAAACATCATTGGAAGAGAAGAAGCTCCTAAAAAAATAAAAAGACTCAGGGCAAAAGCCTTCAAACTCGAAGAAAATCAATATGTTGTGCATGAGGATTACGGAATAGGGATTTTTAGAGGCCTTGTGAGATACACCGGAGAACTGGAAGGAGATTTTCTCGTAGTTGAATACGCAGCTGGAGAAAAACTGTACGTCCCTGTAGAAGCATCGTATAAACTCCATCCTTACGAAGTTCCTGAGGGATATCAGGTTAGAATAGACAGGTTATCATCTCCCCGTTGGGCAAGACTAAAGGAAAAGGTGAAAAGGCAGGTTCAGAAAATCGTAGAAACAATGGTAGAACTCTATGCGGAGAGGAAAGCGAAAAAAGGACATTCATTTTCTTACGATAGAATGCTCGAAGAATTTATAGCGGACTTTGAATATGAAGAAACTGAAGATCAGAAAAGGGCATGGGAAGAAGTAAGAGAGGATATGGAAAGGGAATATCCTATGGACAGATTGCTTGTGGGAGATGTGGGCTTTGGAAAAACAGAAATCGCAATGCGTGCTGCTTTTCTTGCCGTTCTAAATGGCAAACAGGTGGCCGTGCTTGCTCCAACAACAGTCCTAGCACTTCAGCATTATAATAACTTCAGGAAACGCTTTAAAAATTATGCAGTGGAGATAGCCCTTCTCTCAAGGCTAACTCCAAAATCACAGGAGCCAAAAATAATAGAGGCTCTGAAAAAGGGTAAAATTGACATTGTAATAGGCACTCACAGACTGCTGAGTGAAGACGTAGGATTTAAAGATCTTGGGCTCTTAATAATAGACGAAGAACAGAGGTTTGGTGTCAGACACAAAGAAAAATTAAGGGAGCTGAAAAAAGACGTCGATTCCCTGACAATGACCGCAACTCCTATCCCCAGGACTTTGAGTTTAGCTCTCTTTTCAGTATGGGACCTTTCCATTATTCAAACTCCTCCTCCTGGGAGAAAGGAAGTAGAAACTTTCGTTTTGCCCTACAGGGAAGAAGTATTCAAAGAGGCAATAGAAAGGGAATTGAAAAGAGATGGGCAGGTATACATTGTTTTAAATAAGATAGAGGAACTTTCTCACCATAAGAAAAAATTAGAAGAACTTTTTCCGGGTATTCCGATTTTAATGCTTCATGGAAGAATGCGACCATCGGTTATAGAAAAAGGAATTATAGAGTTTATGGAAGGCAAATACCCGATTCTTCTTACAACAACAATTATAGAAAATGGAATAGACATCCCAAATGTAAATACACTTATAGTTCTGAGGGCTGAAAACATGGGACTTGCGCAGCTCCATCAGCTTAGAGGAAGGGTGGGCCGTTCTTACAGGAAGGCTTATGCTTATTTCTTTATGCACATAAAACAGCTGAGCGATAAAGCAGAAAGAAGACTAAGGGCAATAAGAGAATTCTCCTCGCTGGGAGCAGGATTTCAGCTATCCCTCGAAGACATGAATATAAGAGGTGCGGGAACATTGCTCGGAACAGCCCAACACGGGCATATAGCAGAACTTGGAATGGATTATTATCTGAAAATCCTTCAAGAGACAATTTCAAAAATTAAAGGTGAAAGAAAGGGAGTGGAACTAAAACTGGGTCTTGATATTAGAATTCCAGAATTTTACATGCCTGATCCTGAAGAAAGGGTAAACTACTACAGACTTATAACATCCGTAGAAAGTGAAGAAGAGCTTGAAAGGATAAAAGAAGAAATTCATGACAAATATGCAAAACCCCCTGAAGGGATGGAAGATGTTTACACTCTGGGGAAAATTGTGGCACTTTCAGGAAGACTGGGAATACAGAGACTTGAAAGAAGAGGCGAAGAGATATTTATTGCTTTCCACAACACTCCTGACCCTGCTTTAATCTATAAATTCGTGGAAAGACGAAGGGGAAGATTTGAACCCGATGGTATTATTCTTCCAATTTATCCAAATGTAAGAAGCATAGAGAAGATTCTTCAGGAGTTAAACAAAATTTTAAACTGAAAAATTAAGGGGTCTGTCCCCAAAATTTGTTTCCCCATCCAGATCTAATTTAAGCTTTTATGACCAGGCTTTTTGTAACTTTCTACTTCATTATAACCCTCTAAAATCTTGCAAGTTCAAACCAGGAGCTATAT
>JAGHBF010000171.1 GCA_021161165.1 Candidatus Aminicenantota bacterium | reverse complement strand
TGCTCTGCTTATAGTAAGATGGGGAAAGCATCTCCGAGAAGGTGTCAGGGCGAAAAGCAAAAACAGCTGAAAAGTAACTGACTTGTTCAGCAAGGAATTTGGCAAAAGAGGTAAAATATTATATAGGGGAGCAGGTGAGCTACCGCTCGCCTTGAGGCGGGAGGAAAGTCCGAACTCCACAGGGCAGGGCGGTCCGTAACGCGGACCGGGTGCAAGCCCAGGGAAAGTGCCACAGAAAATAGACCGCCCCGTCTCCGACGGGGTAAGGGTGAAAAGGTGGGGTAAGAGCCCACCGCTCCGGTGGTGACACCGGAGGCACGGCAAACCCCGCCCGGAGCAATGCCAGAAAGGGGTGGCTTACCCGGCCTTAACCCCTGGTAGGCAGCTTGAGGTGGCGAGCAATCGCCATCCCAGATAAATGGTAGCTTTAAACAGAATTCGGCTTACCGCCTGCTCCCCATTTATTTCAGCTTTGACTAACTTCCTATTTTTTATTATTCTTGCATTTGAAAGGAGGTAATTATGAAGAGAACGCCTTTATATGAAGTTCATAAGAAGCTAGGGGGAAAGATGGTTGAATTTGCAGGCTTTGAGATGCCTGTTATGTACACGTCCATAATTGATGAACACCTTGCTGTACGAACAAAAGCGGGCATTTTTGATGTGAGCCACATGGGAGAAATCTTTGTCAGGGGCAATGATGCCACAAAATTTCTGCAGTGGATAACCTCAAATGAAGTAGAAAAGATGAAAAAAGGAAGGGCCAAGTATAATTCATTCCCCACAGAGAAGGGTACCGTCGTGGATGACCTGCTTGCTTATAAGCTTGCCGATGATGAATATATGCTTGTAGTAAATGCAGCTAACACAGACAAAGATTTCCAGTGGCTCATGGACCATACCAAAGGATTTGATGTAAAACTCGAAAATGCAAGTGCAGAAATTGCACAGATTGCCATCCAGGGACCTGAAGCCCAGGCAATCGTTCAGAAACTTACTGATTATGACCTTTCCTCTATTAAGTACTACAGGTTTGCAGAAATTGAATTCTTGGGAGAGGACGCAATAATTTCAAGAACTGGCTACACTGGAGAAGATGGTTTCGAAATATACAGTAAGGCCGACGCAGGAGAAAAAATATGGAACGCTTTGATGGAAGCTGGCCAGGAACATGGGCTAAAACCGGCAGGGCTTGGAGCCAGGGATACTCTTCGCCTAGAAGTCGGCATGCATCTTTACGGTAATGATATGGATGAAACCACCACCCTTCTGGAAGCGGACCTGGAATGGATAATTAAATGGGAAAAGGATTTTATAGGGAAAGAAGCTCTTCAAAGGCAAAAAAAGGAAGGATTGAAAAGAAAACTTGTAGGCTTTGAAATGGTGGATAAAGCTGTCCCAAGACATGGCTATAAAGTCTTCGTTGACGGCAAAGAATATGGAATTGTGGCCAGTGGAAGTTATGCTCCTTATCTCAAAAAGAATATAGGAAACGTTTATCTTCCTATAGAAAAAACTGAACCCGGAAATGAGTTTGAGATTGAAATAAGAGGAAAAAGATTTAAAGCAAGGGTCGTGCCCAGACCCTTTTATAAAAGAGAGAAAAAATAGGAGGTGATGCAATGGTATTAGACGAACTTTATTATACTAAATCCCACGAATGGGTAAAGGTAGAAGGGGAAAAGGCAACCATTGGCATAACAGACTTTGCGCAGAGTGAGCTGCAGGACATTGTATATGTGGAACTTCCCGAAATGGGAAAAGTTATAAACAAGGGAGATGTTCTCTGCTCAATCGATTCCGTCAAATCATCTGCAGAAGTTTATGCTCCTGTGAGCGGAGAGGTTGTGGAAGTGAACGAAAAACTATCTGCCGAGCCTGAACTGATAAACAAGGACCCATATGGGGAAGGATGGATAGCTGTTATAAAAATTTCAAATCCTGATGAGATATCCGAGCTCCTTTCTGCTAAAGAATATGAAGAAATGCTAGAAGGAGAAAAATGAGCAGATATATTCCCCTTACAGAAAGGGATAAGGAGGAGATGCTAAAAGAGATCGGCGTCTCCTCCATAGACGAACTTTTTTCTTCCATTCCTCCGGAATTAAGATTTAAAGGTACGATAGACATAGAACCTATAAAAGAAGAAGCATCTTTAGTTGAATATTTCAAAAAAATAGAGGCGCAAAACAGGTTTTCGGACAAAAAAATTTTCTTGGGTGCAGGCGCTTATAATCATTACATTCCCTATGCAGTTGATTTTCTTTCCATGAGGTCAGAGTATCTAACCCCCTATACTCCATATCAACCCGAGGTCAGCCAGGGAAACCTTGCTGCAACCTTCGAATACCAGACCTACATAGCCGCTCTCACCGGACTGGAAGTAGCGAATGCCTCCATGTATGAAGGGGCAACAGCCACTGCAGAAGCAGGATTGATGGCTTTGAGAATAAAAAAGGGGAAAATAGCACTTGCAAAGTCCCTACATCCCCAATATAAAGAAGTCATTTATACCTATTTAGAAAAACAGAATTACGAAATCATAGAAATAGGATACGAAGAAGATGGCAGAATTAATCTCGAAGAATTGGACGAAAAAATTGATAATACTTTTTCCGCATTTATAGTTGGTTATCCTAACTTCTTTGGAATAGTTGAGGACCTTAAATCAATCTATGAAATACTCAGGGAGAAAAAAGTTCTTTTAATCACTTCCACTTGGGAACCACTTGCCCTTGCCCTTATAGTTCCCCCAGGAAAAACAGGAGCAGAAATTGCAGTGGGTGAAGCACAGAGCTTTGGTCTTCCCCTTGCATACGGTGGACCCTATCTTGGGTTCTTCGCGACTCTCAAAAAGCACGTGTGGAAAATGCCGGGAAGACTGGTAGGAATGACAAAAGATGTTGAAGGCAAAAGAGGATTTGTTCTTACTCTATCTGCCAGGGAGCAGCACATACGCCGGCAGAGGGCAACATCAAACATCTGTTCCAATGAAGCGTGGTGTGCCCTTAGAGTTGCAATTTATCTTTCCCTCCTGGGCAGAAAGGGATTACGTAAACTTGCACTTTTAAATCACAAAAGAGCAGTTAAAGCTTTAGAAATGTTAGAAGAAAAAGGATTTAAAGCGAAATTTACAGGACCTTTCTTCAATGAATTCGTTATAGATGTAGGCCAGGATGGAGAAGAATTCCGTGATAAACTTTTAAACAGAGGCCTGGTTGCAGGTTATCCTATTGGTAAGGATTACCCCAAGCTTAAAAACTGCCTGTTGTTAACGTTCACCGAAATGAATTCTC
>JAGHBF010000081.1 GCA_021161165.1 Candidatus Aminicenantota bacterium | reverse complement strand
TTTTGGGTCAATAGATTTAAGATCTCCCGCAAGCTTCAAGGGTTCATCCAGACCCTTTTCAATAAAGAAATCCAGATCCACTGAACGGCGATGTCCTAGATAAAGTGCAACAGCTGTTCCGCCAACCAGATAAAACCCTCTACCGGAAATTACCGGGCAAAGTTTTGATAGAGCTTTTTTCTGAGAGGAAGTTAAAATCTGTAATTGCCAGTTTATCGTTTTTCCCATATCTGGGTAGCCTTTCTATTTATCCACTTTGAAACTTCTGAATGGGGAAGAGACAACACAATTTCCCAGAAGCTTAGCTGACGTGGAGTGAGGCCTTTTCCTTTCGTTTTTAAAATCCAGGCTTCCACTTTTTCTACTCCGATAGTCTTAATCAACCATTTAAGTGCCGGTAGATTGCCATCTCTTAATATCTTTGCAATCAGGAGTTCTTCATCCTTTTGTATATCTAAATTCTCAAACTCATATTCCCAGAAAATTGCTTTTAAAAAATCAGGGATTTCTTTTTTAGCCCGAATATTACTGGAGTTACCCATCATTATAATTTTACCACCTCTGTTTTCCATAAGAAAGGTTTTTTACTCCTGTAAATCAAGGATATTGAGACTCCTTTTCCTTAGTAGATAAATGAAGGAAGGGGGAATCCCCCTTCCTTCATCTGGACTGCTTTAATATTCTCTCAAGAGCTTCCACATACACTTTAAAAGCCTTTCTCCCTTCCTCTGTAAGCGATATCCAGGTCTTGGGCCTTCTCCTTACAAAGGTCTTTTCTATAGACACGTAGCCATTCTCTTCGAGTTTTCTCAAATGAACGCTCAAATTTCCATCTGTTAGCTTAAGAAGGTCTCTCAGGAAAGTGAAATCAACCTTCCCTTCTGGATCCAATCCCATGAGCGCTGACATAATTTTCAGCCTGGTCGGTTCATGAATAATAGAATCCAGTTGAGGAAAATCCTTCATGTTTTTCCTCTATGTTTTTGTCCAGAGCTTCAGGTCTGCTATACCCAAAGGGGAACCTGCGGAGAGGTTTTAGCCAACATAAAAGACGTGATTGCCTTTACATTGAAGATAGAATCGCTGATGGAGAAGAGATAGACTTACTAGAGGTTGTAAATCTAACTTTGATGGAAATAACAATTTGAGCGAGAGACTTCTCCGTCTTACTGAGAAAGAAATTTTAAAAATTCTGGAAAATGAAAATATAGGATTTAAACTTTCCAGCCAGTCAGGAAGCCGTAGGATTTAATAAAAACAAAGAAGGAAAAAGAATGATAGTTCCCTACCACAGTTGTAAAACCTCTCACTCTAAGCTGTTAATTCTATTGTCTCCTTCGTTTTACCTTCTTAGACATTCGGGAAGTTACAGTGTGACTTTGATGCGATTTTACCTGCTTTCAATCTTTTTCAGAAAATTTTACTCAGCGTATAACACTATTTTTAAGTTTCCCATAGGATTATCGGCAATATGATAAAATTTTTTTATGTCCGAAACAAGAAAGTTCTATTGGGTACTTCAAAAAACAAATGATAAAAAATTTCCTTACCGGCTTACTATAAGAGATGAAGATGAAAATGAAATTATCGCTCTTTATGTCCAGGATCGCTGGCCAGGAGCAAGAGGGAATATATTTTGCCTGCGAGAAAAAGAAAAGCCTGAGGAAGAGATGGAAGAGGTAGAAAGAGTCCCGATTGTAAATATCAAAAAATACGGCAAAAGGCTTATAGTAATCCTCGATAGAAAAATTAAAAAGAGATGCGATTTTCTATTCCTCAAGAAAAAGTACAAAAATAAAGATAGTACATACGAACAAATTTTCTGGAGAACAGAGATCGGACTTAAGGAGAGAAGACCAAAGGTGAAAATTTATACATATGCCGACAAAAAACTTAATATTGTAAAAGATTCAAACGAAAGATACGGGTGGAACTTCGGAAAAAACAAAGTTCTCAAAGCAAAATTACCGGTGGGAGATTATGCTTTGATGTCAGGAGACGAAATTATTGCAGTTGTAGAAAGAAAAACTTTTAACAATATAATTTCAGAGTTTGGCAATCTTGCAGTTTTTTACCAGAAGCTTGCAGAGCTCGAATCATATAAAAATTCTGCCCTTGTTATAGAGGCGAATTATTCGGATTTTCTTTCATCAAAAAAAATAAAATATTACACACCTTCGTTTTGTGCGAAGGTTTTTGCGGAAATTTCTGCTTTATTTCCAAACCTGAAAATAATATTCGCTGGAAACAGAAAACTCGCGCGTGAATGGACGCTCAGGTTTTTTGTTGCTATAAACTCACATCAAAACAAAGAAGATTGAGAAAAATGTTACAAAAATAGCTGATAGGTTATTTGTAAAATTTTTCCATTTTTTTGCTGGCTTCAGAAGTTCAGAAAAAATACAAACATCGGGTCAGGATTTCTGTGTAAGAAATTCTTCTTTTCTCTCTTGTTGTATAAACTGGTAAGAAAACTCTTTTTACTAAAAGATTGACACGAAGAAAAAGGACATCGTGTCAAGAATTTTGTGTAAGAAATTCATTTTTTCTCTCCTCTTGCATAAACCAGTAAGAAAAACCTTTTATTCTGCGTTTCTTCCATCTTTCGTTTAGCTCACGAACCAGCAGATATACCAGTTTTTCTAATGACTCAGGCGTAGGGAAT
>JAGHBF010000060.1 GCA_021161165.1 Candidatus Aminicenantota bacterium | reverse complement strand
GTACAAAAAGGTTCTATTTTTACAAAAAGACCAGAGACGTTCCTGGACAGGAAAAATCCTTTTAATAGAGTTGAATTTTTGTGGATATTTTTCGTATTTCCTTCCGGCTTTTTTCCTTCAGAGGAGCGTTTATTTTTCCTTTTTCTCTATTCCAATCATTTTTATTTTTCTTCTTTATATAGCTAAGCTGGTGAAGGCAAAGTCGAATAGATTTTTCATAACAAATCCAATTGCAAGGGCATTTTTTGTTTTTTTGCAAAGTGTCATCTGGTGCACGATTCTTATTTTCTGCGCTGTTCCTATATCAGACCCTAAAATTGGAGTTGCTCTTATGTATCTTTTACCTTTCGTTTATTTTAAAAAGAACTACTATTCAGGAGCATGGCTATGGATAAGGAGGTGAAATGGGATTGCCATTAGTTTTTTCCTCAAATTCAGGTAAGGTAAAAAATAGGGAAAGGCTGTATAAGATGCTTTATTACTATATTAAAGCTGGCGTTGTAAATATTGTTCAGGCTTCAGAAGTAATATTCCCACTATTCGGGATAAAAAGAAGGGGAGAATGGCTGGAAGACCTGAAGGGAAAGATCCCGGACTCAGAGTTTTATTTCCTTTATAATTCCATGGAATCAGGAAAACTGGAAGAGGGATTAAGAAATCTTTATCAGCATGTAGAAAGAATTGGAAAGACAAAAAAGAACTTTATCTTAAGCATCTTTTTTCCATTATTAGAGCTTGTTGTTTCGGTTGGCATTTTTATTTTTATAGTGGTATATGTTGTCCCGAGATTTTCGCAGCTCGTTGAAGCCTTCGGTGTAGAATTACCCCCTATTTCAAAAATTGTTTTTTCTTTGGGGAAGTTTTTGTGGGATTACCTTCCGATTTTAATAGTATTGTGTGCAGGAGCAACATGGTATTTCTCAAGAAACTGGGAAAGGATAATAAATTTAATTCCTTTTCTGAGAAAAATATCAGTTTTATATGAAAAAGTCCTTCTGTTCGATACCCTTGGTTTTGCATATTCCAGTGGATACAATCTACACCAGGCCTTCTCCAATGTTCAGCTGAAACTGTTGGATATTTCAAAAGCCAAAGAAGAGGTTCTTAACGGAACCCCTTTTTATGTAGCTCTTTCACCTATCCTTTATCCTCACGAAGTTGCTATGCTTCAAGCCGCAGAGGAAACGGGAAGCCTGGATGATGTTCTGCCATGGCTTGCGGAAATGTCAAGGGATGAACTTTTTGCCAGGATGAAAAAACTTTCCGATGGAGTGGTCCCTCTGATAACCGTTATCCTTGGGGTTATGGTCTTTTTCGTATTATTGGCGATTTATCTGCCGCTTATGGGAATTGCTGCGAGGATCTGATGATTATTTATTCTTATGAAACACACGGGATACAGAGACTGCAGACTCCACCATCTTTCATAAGGAAAATTTTGAAAATATATCCAAAGACGGAGACTTCCTGGGGGAGAAGGCTTGAAGAACGAGATGTTGGTAAAAGAGTAAATATCGTCCTCAGGTCAATAAAAAGGGTGAATCCCAGAAACCTTCCCCCTGGCCTCAAAGTTACAAAGATGCCTTTCTATATGGAAGATGAAGAAGTTTACTTTGGGTTGAACCAAGCTTTTCTTGATGAAATGGTAAAACAATTTATTCACAGCGGTTTCAGAATTGCAAGGGTGATTCCAGGACCTATTGTTTTGTATCTGTATTGCAGAGAAAAACTTAAAAGCGAATTCGCTCTTATAGATATAGGGTTTAATAATTCAATATATCTCGGATTCAGAGACAAAAAGCTGTTTCTTCATACTGAAAATTACGGTGTTTTCCATCCGATAGATAAGGTTTCCATAGCTAAAGGTGCTTCGCTCAATAAGGTTAAAAAAAGATGGATGGAGGGCGACCCTGTATTTCAGTCTTTAATTGAGGGGCATTTAAAAGATGTGATAGAAAGTAAAGTTCCATGGTTTAAAGATTTCTCTGTGGTTTTTATTTCAGGGGTTTCGATTAAAACATACAGGGATAATAGAAATTCACCGTTTAATTTTTTTAGGTCTGCTCTTAAGGGGGCAGGTATAAAAAATGTCAGTCCATATTCTGAGAATGCCTTCAAAAATGAGAATTTAATTAATTTTGCCGCTCTTTATGTAATTGAGAATAGAATGCTTTATTTAAATAAACAGTGAAGGAGGTTCCATGGAAGAAAGAAAGGAAGAAATGGGGATTTTTGATGAGGAGGATCTTTTTGGTGAGGAAAAAAGAAAAGTAATAAAAAAACGCCCGAATTATTCCATTTCATCAATTTTGGTTTTAAGTATAGGACTCTTCATGCTTGTTCTGGGGGCGAGAAATTTCTTTCTGGATTACCAGATGGCAAAGAGGACAGTGAGAATTAGAGAAGAGTGCGAAAAATATAGAAACGTGGAGGCAAAACTAAAGGAGCTAAAGATGAAAAAGCTGCTTGTTAAGTCAATGATAGAAAAAATCAAAGAATTGCAGAAAAACAAAATGAAGACTATCGGATTTTTTAAAGCTTTGAAAGACAATGTCCCTTCTGGAGTTATCCTTTCGGCGGTTCATAAAAATTCAAACTCTCTTAAAATAGAGGGTTTCTCTGGAAATGCAGATTCTTATTCAATGTTCATCGATAATCTTAACAAAAGCGGTTTTTTCTCCAGCACCATTGAACAGTCCAGAAATACGAAAGGGGAGTTTGTAATTTATGGGAATTTTAAAGGGGGTACAAAATGAAAAATTTTCATGTAGGAATTCTTTTTTTGGGATTTTCCATATGGATTTTCTCAGTGAAAATGGTGGATCTCAAGGAAAGGCAGGCGGAGTTAATGAAGTCCAGAGAAAGGCTTGCTTCCTTAAAAACTTCGGCGGCCAGGTTAAAACTCCTGGAAGAAGAGATAAAAACGCTTGAAGCTACGCTCCCGGACTTGGAAAAAGCTCTTCCTTCTGAAGCAGACCTTCAGAAAATAGTAAAAGATTTTTCAGGTTTTTCAAGAGATACCAGGGTATATTTGACCAATATATCTTCAAGCCGGACCAGGCGACTTTCTAAGGAAGACCCATACCTTTTATGGGAAATCTCTCTTCAAGGGGGAACAATGACCTATGAAAATGTTATTTCCTTTCTTTCAAAGATTGAAAGTATGAAAAGAGCTATTTCGCCTTTATTGCTTGAAGTGAAATACAACCGTAACTGGAAGAAAGAAAAAAGACATCGCCTGGTTATTTCAGGGAGGTTTAAAACATATATAAGAAGGAGGAAACCTTGAGAAAAGTGTTAATTTTTCTAACATTAGGTTTATACTTGCTTTATTCTTCTCCTGACATTTTTGGGAAGCTTCCGGAAAAGAGTAAAGGGCTTTCAGGTCATGGAGGCAGTCATAGAAATGAGTACACTCTTGCAGGAATAGTTTATTCCAACCATTTGAAGTGTGCCTTTTTCCTTCATAAAACAGGCAAATACTTGGTGTTGAAAGAGGGCCAGGGTAAAAAATCGGGTTTGAAAATTGTCAGAATAGAAAAAGACAGGGTTGAAGCTTTTTTTAGGGGGAAAAAGAAAATATATAAGTTGACCCTGAAAGGAGGTAAAAATGTCAGGAAGAAGTAAATTGCTATGGGCTATCCTTTTTATAAGTTTACTCCTGGGCTCTAATCCCGAAGTTGCTCTCAGATATGTTCTGGATCATCAAAAGGAACTTAAAATCCAAAAAATTGTTTTTTCTACAGGCGGATTAGAACTTTTTGTGAGACCCGCTGAGTTACCCTTGATTTACTCTCGTAAAAAGGAAATTGGCTTTGAAAAAGCAGAGTTATTTCCTTTAGAAAAGGACAAAGTTTGGAAAGTCCTTTTGAGATTCCCTGAAAAAAAGGACACTGAGGAAAGAAAAATAAAGGGGAAGGAATCGGTTTTAACCAAGGATGAAATTGAGGCAATAAACGATCTCAGGAGCAATGAAATACCGATGGCGAGAGAATACTCGGGGAAAACGCTTGCGAAAAGTAATCAGGTTAAAGCGAAAAAAGTCAAAATATCTGTAAAGAAAAAAAGAAGTGGTTCTACAAAAAGCAAGAATTCAATTTCTGGCTTAGGAAATAACTTACAGAACTTAAAGGTTGTCTATAAACAAGAGAAAGCTGGAGAATCGAATAAAACCCAGAAGAGTCCATTTGAGCAATTGCCAGAAAGATACTCAACGCTTTCTGAAAATACCAGAAAAGGTCTTCTGGAGAAGGTAACAGTCACCTTCAAAGAAGTGCCTATAATCGCTTTCTTTGATTACATTAGCCAAAAACTGAACATTTCTATTGTTCCTGTAGGAACTTTGCCCGGAAAATCTCTTGAATTGTTTATAGAAAAAACCCCTCTTTATAAAGTTATAGACATTGTGCTTATTCAGAATGGGCTTTCGCTATTTGTGGAAAGTAAAAACATAATTGTCGTGGGGAGCCTGAAAAAGATAGAGGAACTCAAAAAGAACAGAATACTTCTGGAAAGGCTTGAAGCAGGGGATGATAAGGTTGAAGTTGTCAGAATAAAAAACTCCAATATAGGTAAAATTAAAGAAAGCCTGAAGTTAATCTTTGGGAAATATTTAAAACTCAGTGAAATCAAAGAATCGGAAGTTCTTCTTATTTCTGGGCCCGAAAAACTTGTGAACAGAGCAAAAGAGGTAGTTAAAAAAATAGACAGGCCTAAAGCACAGATACTGATTAAGGCAAGGGTGGTGGAAATATCGGAAAATGAAATAAAGAATCTCGGGATAAGATGGTCTTTTAAGGGAGTATCGCCTTCAGGTGCCAACGGACTTCCTGTTAATATTAAAACCTATCCAGGACTTCCTGCCCAGCCTTCTTCGAACTCTCAGGATTCTGTGAGAGCTCTTACCGAGAACCCAGCTGTCAGCCAGGGAATAAAAATAGGAGTTCCTTACAATCTTGCATCTTTGGAATTTTCTCTTTCCGCTCTGGAGAAAAAAGGGAAGGCGCGAGTGGTGGCTGAACCTGCGGTGGTTCTGGAAGAGGGAAGCGAGGGGCAAATTCTTCAAACTAAAGAGATTCCCTATTCTTTTGTAAACAATTGGCTGGCGAATGTTTCTTTCAGACAGGCAGGGCTTATTTT